>CAMYWZ010000042.1 GCA_947302945.1 uncultured Bacillota bacterium | reverse complement strand
TGTCCTCCTTGGATAACGACCGGTCATCTTATTTCACAGTTTACGCCGCAAACTGATAATATGGACCTTTTTTTGCCGGGAGGCCTGAAATACTGCTATCCATGACGGGTTTTGTGCAAGCTGTGCGGGAGGGCTTGCTTTTTTCCGGGGCTTGGTTATACTAAACTTGACCGCTGCGGAAAAGCGCTGCCGCAGCGAAACGGAGGAACAAAGGCTTGAAGATAAAGCTTGCAGTAAGTGAAGAACGCTACGAGGAGATCGCCGCCCTGCTGAAGGAAAAAGGCATAGAGCTTGACGACGACGCGGATCTGGTTCTCAGCGAAAGGGACCGCTTCGTCAGCTTCCTTTCGGTAAGGGAGACCGACGCGGAAGGCGCAAGGCGCCACGTGCGGACGGAAGACATCATCTCCATAGAAGCCTTCGGGCATACTGTGGAAGTCCGCTGCAAAGGCGCGGTCTACCAGACCACCGACAGGCTCTACCAGCTGCAGGCCGTGCTGGATCCCAGGCAGTTCATAAGGATAAGCAATTCGGTGATCATCAACCGCAGCCAGATAAAGCACATCAGCCCCACCTTCTCGCAGAAGTTCGTCCTGACGATGAAGGACGGCAGCCGCGCAGACGTCACGCGGAGCTACTACAGCAGTTTCAAAAGAGTTATTGGGATATAGGAGGAAAAAATGAGTACAAAAATAGCGTTAGTGGCGCCGATACTGGTGCTTCTGGGCATAGCAGCAGCTGCTGCCATAGTATACTTCCTGATCTACCGCAGCAGGATCAACAGGTCCCTGCAGGACGGAGAGGGCGGAGCAGGCCCGGAGCCTGCAAACGTCACGAGGTCGGGCTTCATAGTGGTCCTTATCATAGCGCTGATCCTGATGTTTCTGAGGATAGGGGGCCTCAGCAGCCAGATCACCGTCATGAACAACACCCTGCAGAGGCAGTATGACGATATCCGTACTCTCGAGCGCTACATCGTGGAGCTGAAGGAATCTGTAAACAAGGCAAACAGCAGCATTCTGGACAACGATTTCGAGATAATAAGCTTCAGCGAAAAGGACAACACCGCGGAGATCTTCTTCAGCGTCACACCTGCCGAGGCCAAGGAGGATACAAAAGTCTCGGTCGTGGCCGGAGATAAGACAGTATCCCTTGCGAGGACCGAAAAAGGGACATTCGAGGGCACTATGAAGGCAGACATATTCGGCAGCCTTCCCGGAGCGGTAAAGGCGCTCATCACCACGGACGGAGTCACCGTCAGCGAAAGCCTCAACTACACCCTCGACGGCCTGTGGATAGAGTACCTGCCCCAGCTTATCACCGACGGCGGCGGACAGACCGATGTAAGCGGCGGAAAGATCAGGATATCCTGGGATTCCAACGTCTACTTCCTGGACAGCGACTACGCCGGCTTCGATCTTAAGAGCGCCAGGCTCATCGAGGAGATCGACGGCAAGGTCGTAAGCGAAGATGATATTTCCTCAAAACTCGTAAAGAATCAGGGCATGGACAGCTTCAACGTCAAGGTCGATAAGAAAGTATCGTACAGCGGCCGAAGCTACAGGCTCTACGTCACGGCGAAGGACAGCAAGGGCTATACCCATACAGCCGTCCTGATCTTCGTGGAAGGCGCAAACGGGATCCCCTCCATGGAGTACCTCGGAGACCGGATCTATGACGCAAGCGGAAAAGAACTGACCACGCAGCTTAAGTAATCGTTCACAAGCACAATAAAAGAGGTGTCCCGCAGATCGGGGACACCTCTTATTCTATTTACCTATATAGGCCTCATCGATGTGGAAGTCGAATTCTATCGAATCGTCGCCCTTCTGCTCGCCGTGGCTTTGGTAGAGGCAGTCCTGGCGGTAGACGGACTTCTTGAACTTTTTGGCAATCAGCTCGTCCGCTTCCTTGGAATAGCCTCTGTAGATCAGATCGCCCTGCGGTTTGAAGTCGAACACCACGCCTCCGTCTTTGCCGTAGGCCGTCATCTTGGTGATGCTGATCTGCGGTATCTTGCCGCCGTTTACGCTCTTCAGCGTTGTCTTGAAGCGCACCTCAACAGTAAGCTCCGTGCTCTTTTTATTGATGTTTATGAACACCTTATCCTTCCGGTAAACGGTCTCCGCACCGTCCGAAAGGTCTATCAGGAAGCTGTATCCGCTGTATTCTGCAAGCCCCATGTCGTACTGCGTTGAGAAGAGCATAGGTGTTACGCGCAGGTATTTTGCGGGCGATGCCTTGGTCGCTTCGAAGAAGTCCGCAAGGTTCTCTCCGCCCTTGTATGAGAGCGGATCCACCCAGCCTTCGCCTCCGACGTGGGCCCTGGTCACCTCCCAGTAGAAATACGAGCCATACTGGAATTTAACGTACAGTTTTCCGCCTTGTACGACGTACCACATTTTTTCCGTGGTCTTGACCTGTTTAGCCTCTTCAGTGGCCTGGGTGAAGAACTCATGGCCTATGACTGCGCTGTCTTTTGAATCATATTTGTCGTAATGATATCCGTACTCTACCGTGCTCTCTTTGTCGAAGATGACCGCGATCTCTCCGGGTTTATCGCTGTACGAGTGGGTCTTCTTGACAAGCTGCAGGTCGTTGAGCTTAAAGTCGCAGCTGTAGCCGGTCGAGGCCTGATGGTCCCATATCACAAGGCCGAGGTCCTCGTACGAAATATCCTGCTTCAGCTCGTAAGGAGTCTTGGTGTCCAGCTTTACGATGACTGGGTCCGCCTCAAGATCGAACAGGACCTTTCTTCCCTCGAACTCGGGGGTATATACGTGGTAGATCTCCAGCTCCACCTGTCTTGGGACAAGCTCCAGCTGGTCCACGTTTTGTTCAAACAGCAAGGCTTCTATCGCGTTGGAATCCATATCGGAAGTGATGCCAAAGCCTGTGACCGGCTCTACCCAGCCGGCAGCCTGTGCCCCTGTCCGGACAGAAACAGCTTTAGACTCCGGGCCCTCATAAGCAGCGGCACCTGCACCTGCGTCAGTGTACTCGGAGATCGTGATGTCTACGCTTTCCGGGACGTCGCTGCTGTTAAAGGGAACGTTAGCAACGTAGTCCTTTCCGTCCTCGAATTCGGAGAAGGGTATCTTTTGAGTCTGTATCGTCTCCTCGCCTGATTTTATGGTTATAACGATGCCGTCTGTTACCTTGTCTTTGGCCTCCGGAGCCTCGGAAAGAGCAGAAGGAAGTGTAACGTCGACACCCTTCTTTTCCTTGTCCGCCTCTGCCTTGGGGGCCTCCGGAGCGAACAGCGGGTAGACGTCGTAGTAGCTTTCCGCCTTGCCTCCGTTGCCCTGGACGGAAAGGATGTAGAACTCCTCACCGTTCTTGGGAGTATATGAGACTACAAGGCCGTTTTTCGTCTCCGTCTGTGTGGTGCCGTCCGGCATCACCAGATCAAGGCTGGGGATCTTGGCTTTCCTTTCGGGATCCATCACGATAAGAAGCTCGGTCTTTTCTTCGCCTCTGAGGCTGAAAGTCGAGGTCCTTACGGAGTAATCCGCAGCAGCCAGTTTCACTCTGTAATACCCGTCGGTAACGAAGAACGTAGGCCCGGAGGAAATGTTCTTACCGTCTTTTCTAAAGGTGACTGATTCCCCGTATTTTAGCTCGTCGTTGGGTTTTGCGAGCTTTGTCTTGTTTTCGCGTACGAAAAGTCTCCAGAAGGTCTCGAGCTCGCTGGCGCTGATGCCGAACGTGGTAGTAAAGACCTTCTCAAAGCTCCTGCCCCACTGCTCGTCGTACTTGACCGACATGTCCCAAGGGGTCACCTTCGATTTGAGCCTGTTCTTGATGAAGACCGGGAAGGCATAGGTGGCGTACCCCTTGTCCTGGGCGGGCTTGAGCCTTTCCATTATCGAGTCGTCCGGCATGCCGTCAAGGCCCAGGGCCAGATATTTCTTTCCCGCGAAGCCGAGGTCTTCAGCGGTCTCCGCAGCTTTATCTCCGGCTGCGTATTCTTTAAAGTATAAGCCCTTGAAGTATTCTTCCGCCTCCGACTGCGCCCAGAGGGCGGTCATCTCGGCAAAGGACGTGTTCTTAAAGCTCATGGAAACGTAATGCTTTGCCGTATAGAGGTGGAACATCTCGTGGGCACAGGTGGTGAGGACTTCGTTGTAATCACCCGGCTCCACTACTATCTCTCCGTCTGCGTCGAAAGATGCCGGTATGCGCCTGACGACTACGTAGCGCCTCTTTATCCATGGGGTCAGTTGTTCCCCGTGGTTATCGTATTCGCTTGCAAGGACCACGTCCGCTTTGTAGCCAAGAGCTGATGCACCAAGCTTCCAGCGTATGAAATCTCTTGCATGCTTTACGCATTCTATCTCTGCTTTTACGTCTGCGGGAATGGCCTTGTATGCTTTGAGCGCCTCCTGATACTCTTTGTTCTCAGCCTGCTTTTCCTTCATGAGCTGCGCAGCCTTGGTGTTGATCTTGGACTCCGCCGAAAAGAGAAAGCTGAATGCAGTATACTGACCGACAGACTCGTACCACTCGCGGGCCTCCTTGAAGGCCTCCTCTTTGATCGCCGCCTCCATTGCCTTAAGTTCCTTTGTGGATTCAGGCCTGTCGTAATAGAACGTGAAATCACTGTCCTGATCGGAGAGTTTGACTATCTCATATCCTTTACGTATGTATTTGGCGCCTATCCATTCAGTGTAATAGTCGTACGCATACATTCCTATGAGTATTTCAGCGACTATGGCAGCAGTCCAAAGGCCGGCTGTCACGATGGTGATGCTGTTTTTCGAGCTGTCCCAGATGAGCTTGCCGTCTTTGACCTCGCAGACGTATTCGTTTACGCTTCCGTCGTCCCCTATCCTTACGACTGTGAGCGAATCCCAGAGGTCCTCTGGGATCTCGGCTGATATAAGATCGTACTCGCAGTGATAGGTCCCCGGAAGCTCTTCATCTCCGGAAATGCCGGCATCCGTCTCCCAGGCGTCGAACACAGGAACGTACTGAGCGTTGAGCTTTGTGAAAAGATCCTTTGCCTTCTCTTCCGAAAGCTCGCTGATCTTGAGCTGGCCGTCCCTGCTGAAGGCGTTTTCTTCCGCGGAGACCACAAGGCCTTTGCGCATTTCTTCGCTGAAAGCCTTGCTGCCGTTACTGTTCGTCTCTTCGGTAGGGGGCGTTTGCTGCGTAGAGTTGGAGTTTTCGCTGCCGTTTATCAGCCAGTTCTCGTAATCGGACCTGCCGCTGCTGCCGGAGGAATTCTCCGTGTTGGAAACATTCCCGTTATTCGCGGAAGCTGCGTTATTTGTGCCTTTCGGCTCTCCGCATCCGGAGAGCATGCCCAGGCACATCGCAAGCACCAGTATCAAAGATATGCACTTCTTCATAGGTCTGTCCTTTCGAGGTTTTGTCTGAGGTAAGGTGTTTGTGTATGAGCTGATCGAATCATTACAGCGTCAGGATCGCGGGCATTTCTTCGCCTTCTGCATAATGCTCGGGGTGTTCCACAAAGCCAAGCGAGAGATAAAGCTTTCTTGCAGCTTCGTTCTGGGGTTCGTAGGACAGCCAGCAGTACTTTGCTTCCCCGGCAGGGAAGGTGCGGATGAAATCCAGCGCCAGCACCATGGCTTCCCGTCCGAAACCGTTGCCCTGATAGCGTTTGTCGATCATGAAACGCCAGATGTAATAGCTGCCCCGGAGGAACCACTCGGCGCTGGGCTCAGTACCGTCGTCTTCCCCCACATCGTAGGTGATCATTATAAATCCGACCGGTTTTTTGCCCTTGTAGATGCCGAAGGGAAACACCGGTTTTTTTTCGTCTGTCATGCGGACGAAGGCATGAACAAAGCTGTCCTTGTTGCCTGCCACAAAGTCCCGCTGCTCTTTGTTAACATGGAGATTCATAATGGCTTCAAAATTGTCCCAGCTTATCTTCTCCAAACGCAGCGCTTCCGCGGAATTATCGTTATTTGTTTTGTTTTTCATGCTTTTCGCCTCTATCGTCAAATCGTGATATCACTGTTTATCATCCGTGTCGTCTTCATTATCGTCTTTACTGTTATGACCCAGCACCAGGCCGAGACACAGACCAACAGAAAGCCCGACCGGCATCCACGTCCCGATACTGCCTGCTGCTGCGCCAATGGCCGTCCCGACCGCAAGTCCTACGCACATACCGATCGCCATACCGGACGCGCCGCCTTTGTTCTTGTTATCCTTCTTATCATCGTTCATAACGCACCTCGCCGAGTTCCGATTTATATTAGTATTATACTATAATCACGGTCATCTTTAAAACAGTTTGAAAATGCGAAACTATTTTTATATTGTTTCACATTTCAGGTAATAATATAAGGCTGCCTTTCGCCGAGATATTGTGGGACCTTGTAGATCATTTAGATTAAAGTTTATAGTTAATCAGTTGAAGTGAGTACTGACTCAACATTTCCAGCAGAGCCGAAAACTGCGGGGCCAAGGTGTGAGCAATTCTGAAAAGTTGAATACGGATGTGATCAAAGAGTTTTAAGGTAAGCATCTGTATTTCCTGTCAGAAATAGCATTCTGAGATTTCATTAAACATCGGATGCCTGAATTAATACGGATGCTGGAGCGAAATCCGGTCTGAACATCCGTATTCGTTTGATGGCAGTCTTTTATCATCTAAGGGTATCGCTCCTGAACCAAAACATATGGAGTAAGTATCCGGATGTGGTTTTTATGAAAGCAAGTTTGCATCCGTATTGTGGTCTGCAGAATTGAAACAATTGTATTTAATAAAGCCGAAAATGCAAAGAACTGCGATTATTATAAATCGCAGTTCGAGTAGAACAAGGTTGGCGGACCAAACCGATCAGTAGACGAACCCTGTACAGTATTTCGTACATGGTTTTATGTGATACTATCGTGTAAGCTAGAGCAGATGCTATTTAAAACTATTCTCCTGCGCTATATATTGTGTCCCTCTTCAGTATGAAAGTGGCTCTCAAGGTTGCAATCAATGGCTCCGAAGATTGCAAATAATCACCAGGACGAAGAAAGGGCCGGAGCTGTAAAAAAGAGAGGCAGCCGCAAAGCTGCCTCGGTACATATATCGAGTTGAAAAGAACAAAAAGGCCATTGACAAAACATATCGCACACGATATAATAAAGAAAACAAGTCGCGCGCGATATGTTTTTGGAGGACATAAAGATGGATGATAAATACGCTGCCTTGAGACTGAAGAATCAGCTGTGCTTCCCGTTGTATGCGGTTTCAAACATGATAACCAGGAAATATAAGCCCCTGTTGGACAAGCTGGACCTCACATATACTCAGTACATCGTCATGATGGTGCTGTGGGAGGAAAAGCAGGTCAACGAGAAGTTTCTTTGCGAGGCACTCTGCCTGAAATCCAATACCGTAACACCACTTCTTAAGAAGCTTGAAGCTAAAGGGTACATCGAAAAGGCTAAAGACAGCAGCGATGAGCGCAATCTCGTGATAACTCTAACGGAAGCCGGAGAGAAACTGCAGGACGATGCATTATGTGTTCCCGAGACGATTGCGCAGGAGTTTCATTTGACTCAGGAGGAAGCGATGGGCCTGTACCAGGTCCTGTATAAAATGCTCGATGAAGAAAGAGCAAAGGACACGGAAAAGTAAAATATTGAATAAAGGAGCGAACAACATGAAGACCGTCTATGATTTTACAGTGAAGGACATGCAGGGCAACGATGTGAGCCTGTCAGAGTATCAGGGCAAGGTGCTGCTGATCGTCAATACAGCAACAGGATGCGGGTTTACTCCGCATTACGATCCTCTGGAAGCCATGTATAAGGAGTTCAGAGAAAAAGGTTTTGAGATCCTCGACTTCCCCTGCAATCAGTTTGCCAACCAGGCACCCGGGACTGAGGATGAGATCCATGACTTCTGCACGCTGAAGTTCGGAACGGAGTTCCCGCAGTTTGCCAAGATCGACGTGAATGGCGATAATGCAGATCCGCTGTTTGCGTATCTTGCCACTGAAATGCCTTTTAAAGGCTTCGGAAAAGGCCTTAAGAATGCAGCACTGAGCAAGTTCGCCGATATGAATAACAAGAAGTACGGAGAAAAGACCTACATCGGATGGAACT
>CAMYWZ010000041.1 GCA_947302945.1 uncultured Bacillota bacterium | reverse complement strand
ACCATACCTGAAGGCATGCCGGCTGTCGTCACGATAGTGCTGTCGATAGGTGTCACGGACATGGCAAAGCACCATGCACTGATACGCAAACTCACCGCTGTCGAGACCCTCGGATGCACCCAGATCATATGCACGGACAAGACCGGAACGCTCACGCAGAACAAGATGACCGTGGTCAAGGAGCACACGGCCGATCCAAAGCTGATGGCCACCGCCATGGCACTCTGTTCTGACGCCGAGATCGCAAAGGGCGAGAAGACCTCTGTCGGGGAGCCCACCGAAGCTGCTCTTGTGGACTACGCGTTTAAGATTGGCCTTCCCAAGTACGAACTTGCTGCCGCCCAGCCCCGCGTCGCCGAGGCTCCGTTCGATTCGGACCGCAAGATGATGACCACGATCCACAGGACGGAAAGCGGCTTCATCCAGTACACGAAGGGCGCCTTCGACATGGTCATAGGCCGCTGCAGCGGATATCTTAAGGACGGAAAGACCGTCCCGATGACGGATGAGATCCTTGAAGAGATAAAGCAGGTCAACACTTCCTACGCGGACCAGGCCCTCAGGGTGCTGGCCGCGGCATACCGCGCATACGACGCGATGCCGGAGGATACCAGTCCGGACAGCCTGGAGCAGTCCCTCACGCTGATAGGCCTCTACGGCATGATAGACCCCTGCAGACCGGAAGTCTACGACGCGATCAAGAAATGCCAGGCGGCCGGGATACGTCCCATCATGATCACAGGGGACCACAAGGACACTGCCGTGGCGATAGGTAAGGACCTGGGGATAATAAAGAGCGCGGAGGAAGCTGCCCTCGGCTCGGATTTGGACAAGTACACGGACGAGGAGCTCGTGGAGGTCGTCAGCAGGTATTCCGTCTACGCGCGCGTGCAGCCGGAGCACAAGACCCGCATCGTCAACGCCTGGCAAGCCAGAGGCATGGTCACCGCCATGACCGGCGACGGCGTCAACGACGCGCCTTCGATCAAGAAGGCGGACATAGGCATAGGCATGGGCATCACCGGCACGCCTGTCACCAAGAGCGCTGCCGATATGGTGCTGGCCGACGACAACTTCGCCACCATAGTCCACGCCATAGAATCGGGCCGCAAGATCTACGAAAACATCTGCAAAGTGCTGCAGTTCCAGCTCTCCACGAACCTCGCGGAGGTGCTGATCATATTCTTCGCGTCCATACTGAACTTCACCATACTGACCCCTGTGCACCTGCTGTGGATCAACATGATCACGGACACTCTGCCGGGCCTGGCCCTGGGTATGGAGAAAGCCGAAGGCGACCTGATGAAGCAAAAACCGCGCGCAAAAGAAGAGGGCATCTTCGCCCACGGCGCGGGCTCCAGCATGCTCTGGCAGGGCGTTTACCTGGCTGCGATAGAGATCGCCGCGTACTACTTCGGCTACTACCTTAAGAACGGCTCGTTCATGGGCATAGCCAGCGGCGTCTGGTGCGAGACCGCGGTCGTCATGGCCTTCATAACGGTCAGCTTCGCCGAGATGCTCTGCGCCCTGAACATGCGCTCCCGCAGGGGCTCGATCTTCAGGCGCGAGATGCTCGAAAGCGTCAACTGGTGGATGGCCGGCGCCATAGCCGTCACCGTCCTCCTGACCCTTGCCACGGTCTACCTCCCCGGCTTCAGAGTCCTCTTCGGCATCCACGAAACGCTTAAATTCAAAGAACTCCTGATCTGCATACTCCTCGCCCTCTCGACCCTGCCCGTATTCGAACTCGGCAAGGCCATACAAAGGAGAGCGCGGAAGAACGGATCGCATGACAAATCGGCGAAAACCGCTCTGTGTCACAGCAAAAGCCATGAAATCGTGTGACCTAGGGGCGAAAACTGCGTTAGGTCACAGGAAAAGCCCGAAAATCGTGTGACCCAGGAGCGAAAACCGCGTTAGGTCACAGGAGAAGCCCGAGATCTCACTGGATGCATCTTCAATTGCTGCGTATTTCGCATGAATGCATAGACGGTTTGTGTTCCTTTTTCTGGGTTTTTGAAAAAGTGCTCCCCCAGGCGTTCACTGCAGGTGGGTGGGGGAGCGGCGCAAGCTGTGATTTTGGGTCTGCAGGGCGGTATCCTTCTATGTAATGTGTCCCAAAGTGCTGTTTTAGAGTTGTTTGGGACACTTTCAAGCAGTTTTTCCACAAATCTCCGGCAATGCTGACATTCAAAAAGCTCCCCCGGCAAGGATCTAAAGCTATGTGGGGGAGCGGGGAGACTGAAAAAATATAAAATTGCACACAAATTAACAAAAGATACCACAAATGGTATCTTTTGTGCTATAATGTTTTTCGGAACTGCCACCGATTCGGTAGACGGTCTTTCGTCCTGACCCTTCAAAAGGGGAGGGGCGGTTGTGTTCCCTCCCGACTGTAGGAGGAGGTGAGGCTTATGAGTATTTCAGAGTTTATGGCTATCGTAGCCCTATGCCTGTCATTCTTCATGGCCGGATATGCTTTCGGCAAAGAAAGCAAAAAACACAAGTGACCGTCTCGACGTCCTAATTGATACGGTCACTTTGTGACGTTTAGTCAGGGCTACGACCGTCTTGGGTGGTAGTTCCTTTGTGTCTCAACAATAGCACCTCACATGGGTGTTGTCAATATCATTTGGGCAAATGATATTCTGCTTTATTCGTAGACGCTTTTGAAGGCGCGGTAGGCTTTGGCGAGGCCGGTCTCGAAGGGGGAGTAGGTGATGCCGAGCCGGGCGGCGATCTTTGTGCCGATGAAGAGCTCGCTCTCGGAGGCCATCAGCGGGAAGGGCAGCGGGATGTTCTGCGAAAAGACTTCGCTGACTGTTACAGGGTAGGTTTCAAACTCTATGTCCGCTGCTTTGCGGAGTGTTTCCATAAATGTTTTATATGTTATGACTTCGGGCGCGGACAGGTTATAGGCCTGTCCTTTTGCTGTGCCCTGGTTTTCGATGCAGGCGCAGATGGCGCGGGCAACGTCGGTGACGAAGACGAAGTTCCACTCGGAGTCGGAGTCCGCGGGGACGGGTATGGGCTGGCGCTTTACGATCTTTTCAATATAGAAGCTTTCGCGCGGGGCGTAGTTGTAGGGACCGTAGATGAAGGCGGGGCGCAGGATGGTAAGGCCGATGCCGAGCTTCTCGCAGACCTTGGCGGCTTCGTCCTCAAGATTGCGCTTCTTCCACATGTAGTCGGCGGCCATGCAATCTCCCAAGTGGTCCTGAAGGGGCGCGGTCTCGTCCTTGGGGGTGCGGATGCTGCGGTCGTAGACGTCGCCGGTGCTGAGGAGGATGTACTGGGCGGTCTTCATATTCAGGGAGCGCAGAAGACCTTCGCAGTCGCAGGGTTCGTAGGCGCAGAAGTCAACGACGGCGTCGTATTCGCCGAAGGGGATGGCGGACAGCCCTTCAAGATCATGCCTGTCGCACTTGTATTCTGTAACGTCACCTAAGAACTTCATGGAGTAGGTGCCGCGGTTGATGAAAGTCAGGCTGTAGCCGGCCTGGCTTGCTATCATCGCGAAGACTCTGCCGGCGAAGTAGGTGCCGCCTATTATCAGTACTTTTTTCATGGGTGCCTCCATAGCGGCTTACTCTTCTATCAGCTCGTCGCAGTAGGCGCAGCGCAGGGCGCCCTTGGTGTCGTAGTAGACTTCGTGGACTATGCCGCGCTCGTGGGCGCAGACGCACTTCTTGTTCGTGCACTTGAAGCGCGGGTCGGAGTAGACGTTCTCTTCCGGCGCAGGCAGGGAGGCCTCGGCCAGAAGCTTTAAGATCAGGGCCTCGCGCATGAATTTGCCGTTCTGGGCCTGGCGGAAGTAGGCGGCGCGGGGGTCGGAGTCGAAGTCGGTGCTGATCTCGTCGACGCGGGGGAGAGGGTGCAGGACTATGCAGTCCTTCCTTGCGGAGCGCATCTTGCGGGAATCCAGGACGTAGCAGCCGGCAAGGCGCTCGTAGGTCTGGGGGTTCTCGAAGCGCTCGCGCTGGATGCGGGTCATGTAGAGCATGTCGAGCGAGGGCAGGGCTTCCTCAAGGTCCGTGGTCTCCTCGAAGGGGATGCCCAGAGTGCTCAGTTTTTCAGTGATGTGGTCCGGTACGCGCAGCTCGCTTGGGGCGATCAGCACGAAGCGTGTGCCTTCGTAGCGGCTCATCGCATCGATCAGCGAGTGGACGGTGCGGCCGTAGAGAAGGTCTCCGCAGATGCCTATCGTAAGACCGGTCAGGCGGCCTTTTTCGCGGTATATCGTGAGCAGGTCCGCGAGCGTCTGCGTGGGGTGGTAGTGGCCACCGTCGCCGGCGTTGATGACCGGGATGCCTGCGGCTTTGGACATCTCGCGGGCCGAACCCGCAAGCGGATGGCGCACGGCTATGATGTCTGCGTAGCAGCTGACGACTTTCGCTGTGTCGGCAAGGGTCTCGCCTTTGGTGACGGACGAGCCCCCGGCTCCGCTGACCGAGATGACGCTCCCTCCGAGCTCCAGCATGGCCGCCTCAAAGGAGAGGCGCGTGCGCGTGGAGGGCTCGAAGAACAGGGTGGCGATCTTCTTTCCGCGGCAGCTGCCGCTGTAGCTGCTGGGGCTTTGGATGATGTCCAGGGCTTTGTCCATGAGGGCGTAGAGCTCTTCGACGGACAGGTCTGTGATGTTGATAAGGCTTCTCATTGTCGGTCTTCCTGCGGCCCTTCGGGCCCCTTTTTTATTTCCTGATCCAGCTCTCGTCGGAAGGATCGTTTCTGAACGCGATGAGGCGGGCGATGTCGCTTTCGGCTATGTAGCCTTCTTCGGCGGCGGCTTTGGCGATCTCGTCGAAGTTAGTGAGCGAGACGTTCCTGACACCGGCGGCTGCGAGGCGGTCTAAGCCTTTCTTCATACCGTAGGTGAATATCGAGACTATGCCCAGGACTTCGGCGCCGGCTTCGCGCAGGACCTGGACGACCTCCAGGACGCTTCCCGCGGTGGAGATCAGGTCTTCTACGACGACGACTTTCTGGCCCGGCTCGAGGCGGCCTTCTATCTGGTTCTGCCTGCCGTGGTCCTTGGCGCCGCTTCTTACGTAGCCCATGGGAAGCCCCATGATGTGGCCGCAGATAGCCGCGTGGGCGATGCCCGCGGTGGAGGTGCCCATCAGGACCTGGACGTCCGGGTAGTTCTTCCTGATCAGCTCGACCAGGCCGTTTTCAACGTCCGTGCGGACCTTCGGCGCTGTGAGCGTGAGCCTGTTGTCGCAGTAGACCGGGCTCTTGATGCCGCTGGCCCAGGTGAAGGGCTCATCCGGCCTGAAGAACACCGCTCTGATCGAAAGCAGGTCTTTTGCTATGAGTTTGCTGAGTTCCATTTGTATCTCCTTGGTATTTATCGTTTATAATCAGGCCTGTAAATGTGTCTTCAGGGGCCGTTGCTAGCGCTTGATTGAGAAGAGGCCGACCTAAGAAGGCCTCAGCGAGATCAAAGAGCGCGGTCCCTGAAGACACATTTACAGGCCGGCGCTTTCACACTATAACAGTCACTTGATCGTACATGCTCCCTCACAAGGAGCTTTTACATGTGCTGGATGATCAAAGGCCTCGCAAGACCCTCTGTAAGGCTCTGACAGCCGTTCTGACGCGTTTTTACGGCTCAGCCGATAAATTCATCGACGCAGCGCATATAGGCGCTTTCCGGGTCGTCTGAGCGGGTTATGGGGCGTCCTACGACTATGTAGTCCGAGCCAGCTTCTTTTGCCTTCGCGGGCGTCATGACGCGCTTCTGGTCTCCGAGCTCGCCGTCCGCAAACCTGATGCCCGGGGTGACGGTCATGAACTGCTTCCCGCAGGTCCTGTGGACCGCTTCCGCCTCAAGAGGCGAGCAGACCACGCCGTCCAGTCCGGAGTTCCTGGCTGTGAGCGCGTAGTGCATCACGACTTTGCCCATGGGCTCGCGTATCAGAAGGTCGCTTTCCATGGCCTGCTGGTCGGTGGACGTCAGCTGGGTGACGGCGATCAGCAGGGGGCGCGTCCCGTCGGGACGGGTGAGGCCTTCGAGGGCGGCCTTCATCATGGCGGTGGTGCCTGCGGCGTGGACGTTGCAGATATCAACGTCCAGCCTTGAGAGCACCGCCATGGCGCTTTTCACGGTATTTGGGATGTCGTGCAGCTTGAGGTCAAGGAATATCCTGTGCCCGCGCGCCTTGATCTCGCGGACTATGTCCGGACCTTCGGCGTAGAACAGTTCCATCCCTATCTTGACGAAGGGTTTGCGGCCCGTGAACCTGTCCAGGAAGGCCAGCGTGGCTTCCTTCGAGGGGAAATCGCAGGCTACTATTACGTCTTTGCCCATTGTGTATTCCTTTCGGTGCTTTAAGCGGCTGCGCCTTACAGCGCGCTGCCGATGATGTCTGTGAGTTTCGCTATGCCGAGCCTGTCCATCTCTTCCGGCAGGGCTTCGATGATCTTTTTGCAGGCGAAGGGGTCGGTGAGGTTCGCGGCTCCGACTTCGACTGCCGTGGCGCCGGCCATCATCATCTCGATGACGTCCCGGGCCGAGCTTACGCCGCCCATGCCCACGACAGGCACTTTGACAGCCTTTGCGACCTGCCAGACCATGCGGACAGCCACCGGGAAGATGGCAGGTCCCGAAAGCCCGCCGGTGCTGTTGGCGAGCAGTGGACGGCCTGTTTTAAGGTCTATCCTCATGCCAAGGAGCGTGTTTATGAGGCTGATCCCGTCCGCCCCGGCGTCCTCGCAGGCCCTGGCTATGGCTGCGATGTCCGTGACGTTGGGGGAGAGCTTTACTATTACCGGCTTTGTCGTGACCTTTTTGACCGCCGCTGTGACCTGCGCCGCGGCTTTGGGGTCCGTGCCGAAGCTCATGCCGCCGCCGTGCACGTTGGGGCAGCTGATGTTGACCTCGAGCCAGCCCACCTGGGGTTCCTTATCGAGCTTTTCGCAGGTGTATACGTAGTCTTCGACTGAAAAGCCGCTGACGTTTGCCATCACAGGCTTACGGAAGACTTTCGCGAGAGCCGGAAGCTCTTCGGAGATGACCTTATCCACGCCGGGGTTCTGAAGCCCCACCGCGTTGAGCATGCCGCAGGCAGTCTCCGCGATGCGCGGCGTGGGATTTCCGAAGCGCGGATCCTTTGTGGTGCCTTTGAACGAGAAGGTCCCGAGGATGTTTATGTCATAAGCTTCCGCGAATTCCCGGCCGTAACCGAAGGTGCCGGAAGCAGGGATGACAGGGTTGTCGAGCCTGATGCCGCAGAGCGTGACTTCTGTTCTGTTCATGGCTGTTCCTCCCATAAAAGCTCGCCGGAGCTGAACACCGGGCCGTCCTTGCAGACGCGCTTGTATCCGCCTTTGACCTTTATACTGCATCCCATGCAGGCGCCGAAGCCGCATCCCATGCGCTCTTCGAGCGACAGCTGGCCGCGCTCGGGCAGGGCTTTATGTACCGCCTTAAGCATCGGCAGCGGTCCGCAGGCGTAATACGATGAGTATTCGAGTCCATTTGCAGGAGTGGTTACATAACCCTTCATTCCGTAACTTCCGTCCACGGTCGTCACAATGACATTGCAGCCCAGATCCCTGAACTCGTCTTCGAAGAAGATCTCGTCCTTCGTGTTGAAGCCCAGCACCACGGTGAGCTTTACGGCTATCCTGCCGTCCCCGATGATCTCTTTCGCGAGCCAGTACATGGGCGGTATGCCTATTCCGCCGCCGAGGATCAGTGGCAGAGGCCCGGTCTTCCTCAGATCGTAGCCATTCCCGAGGCCTGTCAGTATGTCCAGCTGTGTTCCGGGCACCATGGCAGCCATGTCAGCTGTGCCGCCGCCGACGACCTTGTAGACGAGAGTCAGCTTTCCGTCTTCGCGGTCGCAGACCGAGATAGGCCGCCTCAGGTACCTTCCCGGCAGCGCCACGTTCACGAACTGCCCCGGCGCCGTGACAGCCGAAGTGTCTCCCTCCAGCACCATCTTCAGCACCGACCCCGTCAGCCTCTCATTTTCAGTTATCGTGAATATCCCTTGTTTCATAGCTTTAATGCTTTATTATAACTCATCAGCCGCATCCCTGACGCGGGTGACATTAAGGGGGACCGCTGGCTTTCGCCTGA
>CAMYWZ010000040.1 GCA_947302945.1 uncultured Bacillota bacterium | reverse complement strand
CTTTTCCTGTGGCGTAGATCACGCGGCCCTTAAGGTCGGCCCAGGTCTTGATGCTTTCGTCCGTCGTCATTATGGAAAGGACGCCCAGGGTCGTTATCGCTGCCATCTGGACTTTACCTTCGGTCTTGCTGTAGAGCACGGCTGCCAGGTTGGACGGCCCGACAAGAGCGTCCAGCTCGCCCTTGATCATCAGCGGAGTGAGTTCGTCGGCTGAGCCGGCTATGGTCGAGACGTACTTGTTCTCCGTCTTGCCCTCTTCGGCGTCGGAGAGGAGCTTTACGAGGCCTATGGTAGTGGGCCCGGTGAGGGAACCAATGCGCACAGTGACGGGTTCTTTAGTCACCGTATTGGTGTTTTCGGCGCCGTTTGAAGTGTTGTTCGCGGCTGCCTCATTGCCTTTCTGCGTGCAGCCGGAGAAGGCCGCAAGTACCAGTGCTAAAGCCAGTATTATTGAAACGTATTTTTTGAGAGTTTTCATCGCAATACCTCCGTATCTTTCTTTTCGGGTAAAAGATAACAGAAAGCGCTGCGCTTTTCTGTTGCGGTTGCAACATTGCCGCCCCGCATATCCTGCCAATGCCGCCCGCATCCCATGCAAATGCGTGATTGCAAAAGCACCCGCTTCGTTGTATGATAATAGTGACACACAAGAACGTTTTAACGAAAGGCTAGGAGTTATGAGTAAGTTATCGGTAGAACAGCAGATCAAGGATTTCATTCTTACCGAATGCCATCAGAACAAGGTCGGGATCGCGAGCATTGACCGCTTCAACAGCTCTCCCAAGGGCATGCATCCGTGCGACGTCCTCCCCGGCTGCCAGTCTGTCATAGCATTCTGCACAAGGGTCCCCGACGGAGCCATCAACGCCACGCTGCGCGCCTACGAGAACAACAAATTCAACGTTCACGGGCAGTACGCGCTCTTCGGGTACGTCGGATCCCCGAACTACAACCTGCTCTGGGGCAACTATAAAGCCGCGCGCTTTGTCGAAAAGCTCACCGGCGAGATCGCAGTCCCCCAGACCGCAGGTCCCACCCACGGCATGGCCATGCTCTCCATGAGGCACCTGGCGGTAGCCGCCGGCCTCGGCCAGTTCGGATGGAACAGCATAGTCCTCACCCCGGAATTCGGCCCCAGAAACCGCTTCGGCGCCATCCTCACCACCGCGAAACTTGCGGCGGACCCGATGATGGACGGCCCCAGGCTCTGCGACTACAAAAAGTGCCACATCTGCGAAAAAGTCTGCCCGACAGGCGCAATTCCGCCCTACAGGCCCGGCCAGGAAAGGATAGTCGATTTCGGCGAAGGCCACATCGAGAAGTATTCCTGCATCAACTGGACCAAGTGCAAGCTCGCCTGCGAGGGAGACTACAAGGACTGGAACATCAACGGCGACTTCGATCTTATCGATCCCGTCATCACCAACCCCCTCAACGAGGAATTCGTCCAGACGCAGCAGTGGAGAGGAAAGCCCGAAAACGTGGACATGCACTTCTATCAGCACACCACCACCTGGAAGTGCGGCAACTGCATGCAGTACTGCCCGGTCGGACGCTGGAAGGAGCGCTACCGCGACAAGAACATCTCCAGCTTCGACGGCAACCAGTACATAGACGGCGTACCAGACGTCAGCATGGACGTGTACAACGGAAAGGACAACTTCAGCAATGAGTACGAATAGATATGATCAGGTAAAGAAAAGGGTCCTGGCCGGTTCGGACATGGACTACTTCGGGATCTGCCCTTCCTCCGTCCTTGAGGGCGAGCCTGCAGGGCACAGGCCTTCGGACCTTCTCCCGAACGCGAAGTCGATAATAGTTTACGGCAGAAAGCTCATAGACGGCACCATACAGGCCAAGTTCAGGGCGATAGAAGACGGCAGGTCCAACACCGCCGGCTCCTACAACGCGCACTCCTTCGTGCTGTCCCTGAATCATCTCTGCATGAAGCAGACCTACGAGATAGCGCAGTACCTGGAGAAGACCTTCGGCTGCTACGCGATGCCTCTTACCAACAACGTCATACAGGCTGTCGAGCCCGAAGGGCTTCCCGCGCCTTTCTTCGCGGATCCCTACAGGGCGGGGCTTCCTATCGACATCTACAAGGCAGCCGCTGCCGCAGGCATAGGTGAGCTCGGCTGGAACCACCGCGTCATCACCCCGGACAACGGCCCGAGGGTCTACATGTGCGCCATCGTCACCAGCCTTAAGTTCAGCAAATACGACAGCCCCTACAGCGGCAAAAAGCTCTGCGACCCGGAGAAGTGCCACGTGTGCAGCACCAAGTGCCCCGTGCACGCCCTGGATGCCGAAAAATACACGGAAGTGGAAGTCGCCGGCAAGACCTACAAGCTCGGAAAGCTGGATGTCAACGGCTGCGGCGTAGCCTGCTTCGGATTCAGAAAGTCCTTAAATCCCAGGACCAAGGTGGAGGTCGCGGAGGATCATCCTTCGGACGAGGCTCTTGCCAAGGCCATAGATTTCAACTACAAGCACCCCGCTGGCCAGACGCTCGACCACCTTTCGATGTCCAACTGCGACTGGTGCCTGCTCTACTGCCCGGTCGGCAACTGGGAGAAGACCTTCAAAGACCGCGGTCTTACTAAGGGTTAAGGAGGCCTCACATGAAAAAAGTGATTTCAGTACATTCCGGCTTCGTTCCGGAAGGCACCCTCAAGTACGAGGGACAGTATATATTCAAATGCGTAGCCGTAAGAGAAGGAAAGGGCGGGCTCGGCCCGGGCTTCCCACAGCCGGATCTTATTGAAGACCTTGATCTTTCAGGCGTTGCCGGCATCGAAGGCAAGATGGAAAGGCAGATCCCCGTCAACAAGTCCCATCCATTAAACGCGCGCATCCACAAGTACTATCTCCTGGAGCAGGACGTTTGGATCTGCAACAGGGGCAACCTCAGGTTCGTGTCCGACTGGACTCCTCAGGAGGTCTGGGCCCTTGCCTGCGAGGATACCCTCGATGACGACGGCAAGCTCGTGGACAGAAGGGATCTGGGCTTCTTCATCATCCACAGCGACAGGAAAAACGGCATAATAGTGTAGGGGGCGGCGAAATGGATAAGAAAACGATGACTGCTCAGATCAGAGCTTTTATGATCGAAAAGCAGGGCATGGACCTGTTCGGCGTTGCTCCTGTAAGTGCTTTTGCCGCGGAGCCGGAAGGCTATAGACCTAACGACATCCTGCCTCCAGCAAAGTCCGTCATAGTCTACGGAAGAAGGCTTTTAAACGGCGCAGTCCAGGCCCAGTTCAGAAGGCTGGAGGACAAGACCAAAAGCGCCCAGTCCATTTATTCGACCTATGGGCTGGAGCTTATCCCGAACTGGACCATGGTGCTTTCCACCTTCTACCTTACTCAGTATCTGGAGACCACGTTCGACGCGGCCACACAGCCGTTAGGATGCGGCCCGGAGCAGGGCGGGCTTCCCAAGAAGACTGCGCTTCCGATGTTCGCAGGCCCCTACAAGGGCGGCCTGCCGTTCAACGTAACGCACGCGGCTATAGCTGCAGGCCTTGCGCAGCCCGGCTGGAACAACTTCCCGGTTACGAAGGAATTCGGCCCCAGAGTGCAGTTCGGCTGCCTGCTTACGGATCTTGAGCTCGAGTACAGCGAGCCGGACAACGGCCCGCGCCTCTGCGATCCGGACAAGTGCCATATCTGCAGCGACAAGTGCCCCATGAACGCTCTCCCCGCAAAGGACAGCGGCAAAAAGACCATCTGGACCATAGCCGGAAAAGACTATGAAGTCGCGGAGCACAAGGTCAACGCCTGCACCGTAGCAGCGCTCGGCATGCGCAGCGAATTCGCGGGCATCGTGGACCGCGGAGACCTGGTCGAAGGCATGGATCCCACGGACGAGGACATCGCCGCCGCCATGAAGAAATACCCGCTCTCCAACAGCAACCTGGACCACTATCCCAAGAACTTCTGCAACAGGTGTCAGGTCTACTGCCCGATAGGGAACTGGAAAGAAACCTTCAAAGACACCGGCCTTTCAAAAGGCTGATAACAAAACAGGGGGAGTCCGCACCTCGGGGACGGTCCTTCCGGTGCCGATCGGCACCGGAAGGACCGTCCCCGAGGTGCGGACTCCCCCTGTTTTGTTATCAGCCTTTTGAAAGGCCGGTGTCTTTGAAGGTTTCTTTCCAGTTCCCTATCGGGCAGTAGACCTGACACCTGTTGCAGAAGTTCTTGGGATAGTGGTCCAGGTTGCTGTTGGAGAGCGGGTATTTCTTCATGGCGGCGGCGATGTCCTCGTCCGTGGGATCCATGCCTTCGACCAGGTCTCCGCGGTCCACGATGCCCGCGAATTCGCTGCGCATGCCGAGCGCTGCTACGGTGCAGGCGTTGACCTTGTGCTCCGCGACTTCATAGTCTTTTCCGGCTATGGTCCAGATGGTCTTTTTGCCGCTGTCCTTTGCGGGGAGAGCGTTCATGGGGCACTTGTCGCTGCAGATATGGCACTTGTCCGGATCGCAGAGGCGCGGGCCGTTGTCCGGCTCGCTGTACTCGAGCTCAAGATCCGTAAGCAGGCAGCCGAACTGCACTCTGGGGCCGAATTCCTTCGTAACCGGGAAGTTGTTCCAGCCGGGCTGCGCAAGGCCTGCAGCTATAGCCGCGTGCGTTACGTTGAACGGCAGGCCGCCCTTGTAGGGGCCTGCGAACATCGGAAGCGCAGTCTTCTTGGGAAGCCCGCCCTGCTCCGGGCCGCATCCTAACGGCTGTGTGGCCGCGTCGAACGTGGTCTCCAGATACTGAGTAAGGTAGAAGGTGGAAAGCACCATGGTCCAGTTCGGGATAAGCTCCAGCCCATAGGTCGAATAAATGGACTGGGCGCTTTTGGTCTTGTCCTCCAGCCTTCTGAACTGGGCCTGGACTGCGCCGTTTAAAAGCCTTCTTCCGTAGACTATGACGGACTTTGCTGGAGGCAGGATGTCGTTAGGTCTATAGCCTTCCGGCTCCGCGGCAAAAGCACTTACAGGAGCAACGCCGAACAGGTCCATGCCCTGCTTTTCGATCATAAAAGCTCTGATCTGAGCAGTCATCGTTTTCTTATCCATTTCGCCGCCCCCTACACTATTATGCCGTTTTTCCTGTCGCTGTGGATGATGAAGAAGCCCAGATCCCTTCTGTCCACGAGCTTGCCGTCGTCATCGAGGGTATCCTCGCAGGCAAGGGCCCAGACCTCCTGAGGAGTCCAGTCGGACACGAACCTGAGGTTGCCCCTGTTGCAGATCCAAACGTCCTGCTCCAGGAGATAGTACTTGTGGATGCGCGCGTTTAATGGATGGGACTTGTTGACGGGGATCTGCCTTTCCATCTTGCCTTCGATGCCGGCAACGCCTGAAAGATCAAGGTCTTCAATAAGATCCGGCTGTGGGAAGCCCGGGCCGAGCCCGCCCTTTCCTTCTCTTACGGCTACGCATTTGAATATATACTGTCCCTCGTACTTGAGGGTGCCTTCCGGAACGAAGCCGGAATGTACTGAAATCACTTTTTTCATGTGAGGCCTCCTTAACCCTTAGTAAGACCGCGGTCTTTGAAGGTCTTCTCCCAGTTGCCGACCGGGCAGTAGAGCAGGCACCAGTCGCAGTTGGACATCGAAAGGTGGTCGAGCGTCTGGCCAGCGGGGTGCTTGTAGTTGAAATCTATGGCCTTGGCAAGAGCCTCGTCCGAAGGATGATCCTCCGCGACCTCCACCTTGGTCCTGGGATTTAAGGACTTTCTGAATCCGAAGCAGGCTACGCCGCAGCCGTTGACATCCAGCTTTCCGAGCTTGTAGGTCTTGCCGGCGACTTCCACTTCCGTGTATTTTTCGGCATCCAGGGCGTGCACGGGGCACTTGGTGCTGCACACGTGGCACTTCTCCGGGTCGCAGAGCTTTTTGCCGCTGTAGGGGCTGTCGTATTTGCTGAACTTAAGGCTGGTGACGATGGCGCACATGTAGACCCTCGGGCCGTTGTCCGGGGTGATGACGCGGTGGTTCCAGCCGAGCTCACCTATGCCTGCGGCAGCGGCTGCCTTGTAGATGTCGATAGGAAGCCCCGCCCTGTAGGGATCCGCGAAGAAAGGCGCGGGAAGCCCTTCGGGCTCGACAGCCTGTATGACGTTGTTGGTAAGAGGCATCGCGTAGCAGCCGAAGGTCTTCTCCAGGTACTGCGCTATCTCGTAGGTCTGCTTCATGCAGAGATGATTCAGGGACAGCACGAAGGAGTGCGCGTTGTAGGAGCCGGCGGTGTTGGACCTGCCGTCTTCTATCGCCCTGAACTTGGCCTGTATGGTGCCGTCTATGAGCTTTCTGCCGTAAACTATTATCGACTTCGCGTTCGGGAGAAGGTCCGAAGGCCTGTGCCCTGCAGGCTCGCCCTCAAGGACGGAGGAAGGGCAGATCCCGAAGTAGTCCATGTCCGAACCGGCCAGGACCCTTTTCTTTACCTGATCATATCTATTCGTACTCATTGCTGAAGTTGTCCTTTCCGTTGTACACGTCCATGCTGACGTCTGGTACGCCGTCTATGTACTGGTTGCCGTCGAAGCTGGAGATGTTCTTGTCGCGGTAGCGCTCCTTCCAGCGTCCGACCGGGCAGTACTGCATGCAGTTGCCGCACTTCCAGGTGGTGGTGTGCTGATAGAAGTGCATGTCCACGTTTTCGGGCTTTCCTCTCCACTGCTGCGTCTGGACGAATTCCTCGTTGAGGGGGTTGGTGATGACGGGATCGATAAGATCGAAGTCGCCGTTGATGTTCCAGTCCTTGTAGTCTCCCTCGCAGGCGAGCTTGCACTTGGTCCAGTTGATGCAGGAATACTTCTCGATGTGGCCTTCGCCGAAATCGACTATCCTTTCCTGGCCGGGCCTGTAGGGCGGAATTGCGCCTGTCGGGCAGACTTTTTCGCAGATGTGGCACTTTTTGTAGTCGCAGAGCCTGGGGCCGTCCATCATCGGGTCCGCCGCAAGTTTCGCGGTGGTGAGGATGGCGCCGAAGCGGTTTCTGGGGCCGAATTCCGGGGTGAGGACTATGC
The DNA here is from genome assembly GCA_947302945.1 of uncultured Bacillota bacterium. Lineage (GTDB taxonomy): Bacteria > Bacillota > Clostridia > Peptostreptococcales > Anaerovoracaceae > RUG13409. The sequence continues at coordinate 1,107 of CAMYWZ010000040.1, read as the reverse complement.
TGTTCCATCCGAACTGGCCGAGGCCGGCGGCTACCGCCAGGTGCCTCATGGAGAGCATGGCCATGCCGTGGGTGGGACCTGCGGTCTGGGGGACTGCGATCTCGCCGGTGAGCTTTTCGACAAAGCGCGCGGCTTTATAGTTGCCCCAGAGCAGGTTGTAGTTCGGGGATCCGACGTACCCGAAGAGCGCGTACTGCCCGTGAACGTTGAATTTGTTGTTCTCGTAGGCGCGCAGCGTGGCGTTGATGGCTCCGTCGGGGACCCTTGTGCAGAATGCTATGACAGACTGGCAGCCGGGGAGGACGTCGCACGGATGCATGCCCTTGGGAGAGCTGTTGAAGCGGTCAATGCTCGCGATCCCGACCTTGTTCTGATGGCATTCGGTAAGAATGAAATCCTTGATCTGCTGTTCTACCGATAACTTACTCATAACTCCTAGCCTTTCGTTAAAACGTTCTTGTGTGTCACTATTATCATACAACGAAGCGGGTGCTTTTGCAATCACGCATTTGCATGGGATGCGGGCGGCATTGGCAGGATATGCGGGGCGGCAATGTTGCAACCGCAACAGAAAAGCGCAGCGCTTTCTGTTATCTTTTACCCGAAAAGAAAGATACGGAGGTATTGCGATGAAAACTCTCAAAAAATACGTTTCAATAATACTGGCTTTAGCACTGGTACTTGCGGCCTTCTCCGGCTGCACGCAGAAAGGCAATGAGGCAGCCGCGAACAACACTTCAAACGGCGCCGAAAACACCAATACGGTGACTAAAGAACCCGTCACTGTGCGCATTGGTTCCCTCACCGGGCCCACTACCATAGGCCTCGTAAAGCTCCTCTCCGACGCCGAAGAGGGCAAGACGGAGAACAAGTACGTCTCGACCATAGCCGGCTCAGCCGACGAACTCACTCCGCTGATGATCAAGGGCGAGCTGGACGCTCTTGTCGGGCCGTCCAACCTGGCAGCCGTGCTCTACAGCAAGACCGAAGGTAAAGTCCAGATGGCAGCGATAACGACCCTGGGCGTCCTTTCCATAATGACGACGGACGAAAGCATCAAGACCTGGGCCGACCTTAAGGGCCGCGTGATCTACGCCACAGGAAAAG
>CAMYWZ010000039.1 GCA_947302945.1 uncultured Bacillota bacterium | reverse complement strand
CAGGCTGGTCGTGAACACCGGCGAGGACGGCGGCCAGACCGTAAAGCACCTCCACATGCACCTTCTTGGCAAGCGCTCCATGAAGTGGCCCCCGGGCTGATACTCATTCGCAGAAACTGATCGCATCCTCCATTACCCTAAGAAGCTTCGGCTGGTCTTCCGGGTCGGCTTCGGACAGCAGGCTGTAGCATTTCACGGGAATGCTTTCCGGTTTTGCGTATTCTTCCTCGATCAGCTCGAACAGGCTCGTTACAGGCACCTTCAAAGCCCTGGATATCCTCCAGATCGTATCCAGCGTGGCGTTCTTTTCCCCGCGTTCCACCTGTCCTATATATGTGTTGTGCAGGCCGGCTTTTTCGGCAAGTTTTGCCTGAGTCAGACCGCGTGCCTTGCGGTAATAGTATACCCTTTTCCCTACCAGTTTCACTATTTCGCTCATCATTATCCCCGGGCGCATAAAACATCTTCCACCAGTAGTTTAAAAGCAGGGGCACCTCATATAAACATTTTATAAGTATTAAATTTAAATAGATATACACTATAAGTATTATATATGCATAAAATGGTAATTAAACAGCATAAAAAACACCCCGCATCATGCGGGGCGTTTTCGGAAAATCAATATCTCTTGTTTGCCTTCTTGCGGGCCGCTTCAGACTTCTTCTTTTCGCGGACGCTGGGCTTTTCGTAGCATTCCCTCTTGCGAAGCTCGGCCATGATGCCGTCTCTTGCACAGGAACGCTTGAATCTCTTAAGAGCGTTTTCCAGGCTTTCGCCTTCTTTAACTGTGATCTGTGCCATAACGGTCTCACCACCTTCCTGTCCAAATCGGAACAGTCCTATTATACACATGGCATATGCTCCTTGCAAGCACTTTTTGAGCTTTTTGCGGAATGCGTGCGTACATATTATAGTGGCTTTTGAGGCGTTTTCGTTGTATAATAGCGAGAAGGGCAGGCGCCGAAACGCTTTCCCGCAGGAAAAACATCCTTGCACGAGCGGAGAAACGAAATGGATATAAACAAGATTCTTGACGAACTCGAAAAATGCGTAAGCGGTAAGCGCGACGTCATGCGCAAGATCATCATGTGCATGGTCACGGGCGGACACGTCGTCCTTGAAGATAAGCCCGGTGTAGGCAAAACCACCATCGCGAAGGCCATTTCCATAGTAATGGGGCTCAAGTCCAGCAGGATACAGTTCACGAGCGACATCATGCCTTCCGACGTCACAGGCTACATAACCTATAACAAGAACAAGGGCTGCGAGGAGTTCGTTCCCGGCCCGATCTTCGGCAGCAATCTTCTGCTCGCGGACGAGATCAACAGGGCGTCCTCCAAGTGCCAGGCCGCGCTGCTCGAGGTCATGCAGGAAAAACAGGCTACTATAGGTTCTGTCGCAAGGCCGGTCGAGGATCCTTTCATGGTCATAGCCACCATGAACCCCTACATTTCAGCCGCCTACGGCGTCAGCGTCCTGCCCCAGTCAGAGCTCGACAGGTTCTCCATGGCGCTCAGCGTCGGATATCCTGACGAAGCCGACGAGCTGGCTCTCCTTCGCGCAAGGGCCAAATCGGACCCCATGGACAGCCTCAGCCCTGTCTGCGGCATAGAGGATATACTCGAATGCAGGTCGAAGACAGACGAAGTGTTCGTCGCTCCGGAGATCTACCGCTATGCGCTGTCGCTTGCAAAAGCCACAAGAAACCACAAGGACATAGAGATAGGCGTCTCGCCCAGAGGCGTTCTCGTCATGCTCCGCCTTGCCAAAGCGAATGCCTACTTTGACGGCAGGGACTACGTCATCCCAGACGACATAGACGCGGTATTCTCAGACGTCTGCGTGCACAGGATCTCCACCAAAGAGCAGGAGATGACCGTTATTTCCCAAAAGCGCCTTCAGATCCTGTCGCGCATCAGCAGCGACACTCCGCATCCAAGGTTCTTCAGCGGAAAATGATACTGATACTGCTTGCGCTTTTATTCATACTCAAATTCAGCAGCCCTGCGGGTTTTACGGATTACCTGATAGGGCTTGTTTTGCTGCTCTGCGCTGCCTCTGCCGCGTTTACGCTGTGGGTCAGGAGCGAGATCCATATCGAAGTGGATACTCAGACACGCTTCATGCACGAGGGGGATACGCTGGACGTCACGGTCAGGCTCATATCCCCGGATTTTCACGGAAAGCTGAGGGCTGAGGTGGAGCTCCGCAATCTTCAGCGCGGCGGCTACAGGCTGGAAAAGCGCTGGCTCACGGATCACAGGACCGATCTGAGTTTCAGCGGCATGCGCACAGGAACGGTGGAGCTCACCATTCCCTATGTCGAGATCTTCGGCATTTTCGGCATACTCCGCGTCAAAAAGCGCAATGCGTTTACTGCAAAGATCAACGTCTACCCCTGCGCAGGCCCCAGCCCGGACAGGCACGTTACCATAAGCTATACTGCCGGAGGCGGGGAAACGCTCAACGTGAAGGGCGACGACTATTCCGAGATCTTCGAAGTCAGGGCTCTTCAGGAAGGCGACGACCTCCGCCACGTCCACAGGCAGCTGAGCGCCAAGCACGATGAATACATAGTCAAGGTCGGATCGGATTCCAGACGCCCGGTCTACAATTATTTCGTTGAAGACGGGCGCATAGCCCAGATGATCACCCTGAAGAAGAACATAGACATGGAAGAGGGTTCTTTCATGGTCGCCGCGTACAAAGGCAGGAACCATGAGATCATGGTCGATTCGCAGCTCTATGAGCTGGCTGACGAGATCTACGGGGACTATCTTCCGAAGAAAAAGGTACCCGGGAGGACTGCAGGATGAAGCTCGCGGGTATCGTAAAAAAGGTCATAGGCGCAGTCATACTGGCCGCGGAGATCGTGATGGCATGGCAGACCTCCGGCATGCTCTCGCTGGAGTTCCTTCCCGTATGGGACGCGTGGAGCAAAACGCTCACCCTGGGAATATTTGCCGTGCTCTCTGTCGTGTCGGTGGTCGTATATTTGTCAGCCTCTTCCTGGCCAACACGCTCTACGCCTCTCCGGGATGGATACAGATCGTGCTCGTGTCTGCAGTCGTCCTGCACATCATAGGCAGGGGCATTTTCGGCAGCCATGCAGCTTTGGCAGCAGTCCTGGCTGTATTCATGATCTGCGCCATGCTGTCGGTCTTTGTCGCGCCGGCGGTAGCCGGCATCAAAAAGCCCGCGCTTTATACAAAGCTTGAAAACTTCTGGTGGGGCCTGTTCGAGACCGAAACAAGCGGCGGGGAGCCGGGTCTTTCCACCAGCGATGTCGCCCATATAAGCGGCGAAGGCGGTATCCCGGACTACATGATCACCAACGATCCCTTCCCCAGCGACGATGATACTCCAATATGCGGTATCAGGACCACATATCCTCTGAGCAGGCTGTACCGTTTCTCCTGCGGGGATTACGATCCCGAGTCGGACTCTTTCTCGATCTGGGACGATCTTTCGCCCGAGCCGGGTACGCGAAGCCCTGCTGAAAACTACTTCAAACAGGCTCTGGAAAGCTCGGCGGAAATGCCGCAGAAGGCTGTGATCATCGATTTCCTGAAGAGCCAGTCCATGGTGCTCGTGCCTTACTGTTCCTTTACTGTAAAGACCGACGGCGTCCTGAGTTTCGGGGACCGTTTCCTTTACCGCTATGAGGAGCCTTCCACCGTACAGTACAGTTTCGACCCGGACGCAAGCTATAAGTACGCGTCCGGCGGATACAGCACTCACGCCCAATCGGAATTCCTCGGGCTTCCCGAAGAGTTCAGGGAGGATCTGGATTATTTCCTCCTCACTCGTGGTATTACAAAAGCCGATCCTGACATCAAAAACAAGATAGCCAAAGTCAGAGAGATGCTTTCCGCTGAATACGTCTTCAGCTACACCCCGCCAGAGCTTCCGTATGGCGAGGATCCTGTGATGTGGTTCCTTCAGGTCAGCAAGACCGGGTACAGCAAGCACTTCGCCGCAGCCGAGGTCTTCCTTTACAGAGCGCTCGGTATCCCTGCGCGCTACAGCTTCGGCTACAACGTCAGAGAGTACGATGACGGAGCGGCAATAGTGCTTCGGTATGACGCTGTCGCTTTCTGCGAGGTGTTCGCGGACGGAGCGTGGAGGCTGCCGGAGGACGTTCTGTCAGGCGAGGGCTATTCCGAGATCAGGCTCGGGCCCGAGACGACTACGGAAGTCAAAGAGACGGAAGGGCCTGTCCAGCTTGCCAACGGTTACGACATCAGCCATCTGAAGGGCACTCCGTCGATGTTCGGCGCCTACGACGACAGCCAGTCGTTCAGCGTGTCCAGGACTGCCGTGGACCAGGATGACAACACTGTTATACTGGTGTTCGATACGGCTGTGAAGGTCGACTACGTCAAGGCCTTCAGCACCGGAGAATACGTCTACAAGGAGGGCAGCTTCACCATACTGTCCGACACCCGTTTCGCTCCGGAATTCGAGGAAAACAAGAGCTTCGGTGATTATTCGAAGGGGGCGTTCATGAGTCCCGAACCCATGGGAGAACAGCAGGACACCTCTCAAAGCTTCAGGGTGTTCAACCTGTTCGCGCCCAGGTATATTTACGCGCCTGTTTATGACATCAGTACTAAGGGCCTTGCCGCAGGCTCGCCGGAGAGTTTCAGCATGTCCGCCGACAGGATGATAGTGCCTCTTTCCGGCAGCGCTGCCTACAACGATTACACGCTGTTTGCAGGCGGAGAAGCTGCCGGCGCGAACGAAGCCTACACCAGTTACGCGCTCTCGAAGTACACTTCTGTCCCGGAAGAGATGCTCTATTACCTCAAAGAGTTCCTCAGGGAGAACCACATAGATCCCGACGACCCCGATAAGGAGGCTCTTATCAGGGCTGTGCGCAGTCTGCTCGGCAGCTACAACTACACTACGCAGATCGAGGCCATCCCGGAGGGCGAAGACCCCGTCATGTGGTTCCTCACCCAGGACAAGAGCGGCTACTGCATACACTTCGCGTCAGCGGGAACGATGCTTCTCAGGGCCTGCGGCATACCTGCGAGGTTCGTTTCCGGCTACCTGAAAGAGATGCCCGCGGGGACCGTGGCCGAGATCACTGCCAAAGACGCCCATGCCTGGACGGAGGTGTTCAACGGAAGCACCTGGCAGCTTGTCGAGATGTGCGTGGGAAGGCCTGCGGAAGGGCAGTCTCTGCCTTCGGGCCTTCGCACCGCGGATGAGCCGTACAGCCTCCCGATAGTCGAAACGCCGGGCAGACAGGACGGTCAGACACCCATCCTGACCATCGCGGAGATCGCTGCCGCCGCGGTCGTCATCCTGGCAGCTGCCATCGTCATCCTTCTCGGAAAGAACAGGCCGAGCATTCAGCAGAAAGCCGAGATACAGTACAGGTACATAAAGAAGTATTACTATATAAGCGATGATACGCAGCGCCTTCTGAACAAGATCAGCTACTCCAGAGAGGGCGCTCAGCCTGAAGACATAAAAGCCATAGCCGATTCAGTCGCCAAAGCCAGGTCTCTGCTTCTTTACCGCAGAAAGTACCTGAATTTTGCCGCGTCCATGGTGGCTTACGCGTTCTGGCATATCAAGGCGGCGGTCCAAAACCTGTTTTCATCTTCCGGGAGTAAGGTATCCCGCTGACAGCCATATATGCACTTGCGGCGCAGCATCTGAAATATTATAATATTACATTGGATAACAGGTTTTTTCAGAGGCTTCCGGAGGTGCATCATGGCAAAAAAAATAGTGGCAGTAAACGCAAGCCCCAGGAAGGGCTGGAACACTGACCTTCTCATTTCCAAAGCGGCGGAAGGAGCCGCGTCCGAAGGCGCGGAGATACAGTACTTCGACCTTTACAAGCTCGAAAAATACACCGGCTGCGTCTCGTGCTTCGGCTGCAAACTCAACGGCGGCACCTGCGTGTGCAAAGACGGACTCACACCGGTGCTCGAGGCCATACGCGGAGCGGACGGACTCATCATCGGCACGCCTAATTACCTCATGAACGGCACCGCGGCATTCAGAGCCATCTACGAGCGCCTCATTTTCCAGTATCTTACTTACTGCAAGGATCCCTGGACCTGCAACCCCAGGCGCATCCCTGTTTTATTCATCATGACACACAACGCGCCCGAAGGCACCTACACCGATCTCGTCGAGAGCTACCGCAAGTCCTTTGAGAGGTCCATAGGCCCCGCAAAGACGCTGGTCAGCGCCGAGACCCTTCAGGTAAACGACTACAGCCGTTTCAACTGGGACCGCTTCGATCCCGAAGCCAGAAAAAAGCGCCGCGAGACGGTCTTTCCGACCGAGCTTGCCAGGGCATTCGAGCTTGGAAAAGAGATGGCGCGCTGAAACGCGATATGACGGAAAAAGAACAGTTTTACAAAGAAAAAGAAGAATGCAGCATCCCGCTGACGCATATCATCGAGGGAGTCAAAGGCGCGCCTCTGGCTAAGATAGATGAGCTGTACGGCGCGGCAGACGTGCTCAGCATCAGAAACTCCGGCCTTCACCGCAAGCTGCTGTTTGCGCTGTCCGTGATCGGCACTCTGCTCGCCCTCGCTTTCCTGATGTATGACGAGATAGAGCTCCACGGGCTCATACTCGGCTGCGGCGTCATGATACTGTTCCTGTTCCTGATACGGCGCAGGGCGGGCCGTCTTGACTGCCACAGAAAGTACCTGGAGTACAGGGTCCTTGCGGAATCCCTCCGCGTGCAGTTTTTCCTTACGTACGCGGGCCTGGACGAGAGAGTTTCCGACTTGCTGCCCTGGCCTGTAAAACAAAGCATCCCGTGGGTCAGCAGCATCCTGTCTGAAATACCGGTCGTCGGCCGGGACGAAAAGCGCTCGATACTGGACTGCTGGATAAGAGATCAGAAGAGTTATCACAAGTCGGCTCTGGCCAAAGCCGTAAAAAAGAACAAAAAGGATACGACCATCACAAAAACAGCGCTGATAGTAACGCTTGCGGCGTATTTCCTGGCCGTCGTATTCGAACTGGCATTCTACAGGAACATAGGGTCCGGGATCGCCGAAACAGTCCGTGTGGTTTTTAAAGTCGTGCTGGGCACAATGTCCGCCATCACGCTCTTTGCCGGAAGCTACTACGGAAAAATGTCGCTCTCCAACGTGATAGACGACCACAGGAGAATGACAGCCCTCTACGAGGACGCAGAGAAGAAAGTCGCCGAAAAAGGCGAGACCCGGGAGATACTGCTCGGGCTGGCCAGGGAGTGTCTTAACGAGAACAGCACATGGTACGCATATCAAAGCTCGAACGGAACGGATATCGTTCTGCAGTAAAAAGAAAAACGGTCGCATTACTGATCGTCCTGATCCTGCTCATGGCTTCGGTCCCCGTCTATGCAGACGGCGAGCCGGAGATATTCATCTCGCCGAGAGATGTAGTTCTGGAGCAAGGTGAGGCCTGCGTTTTATTCGCGGAAAGGCGCGGGTTTACGAGCGGCACGGCCATGAGTAATCTGCAATGGAGCAAGGACGGCAGCGATCCGGACTGGATCTCGATGGGGGCGCATGGCGCGAATCGTCAGAATGAGGCCTACTACATAAAGGCAGAGCGCATCGGTTCCGGCACAGTAACAGTTTCGCTTCCCGCTGCTTATGTTTCCGATACCATTATTGTCACCGTCGTGCCGAAAAGGTCTGTAACTATAAAACGCGACGGCATCGATGTGACTTCGGCGATCGATCTTTCAGGCACAGCCTCGGCGGTGTTGGACGCGGACCTGGTTGGATTTGGATCAGGCTGTTCAGTCACCTGGGAAAGCAGCGCTCCCGGCATCGTCAGCTTGTCAAATGTCTCAGAGAATTCTGTCACTGTAAACAGAGAGGCTTATTCGAATGAGCCCGTTGCTGTTACGGTGGCAGCGTCCGTGGGTGGTGTTGAGCGCCGGTATACAGTCTATGTTACCGCGATCAGTCCGGAGAATTCTGCTCTGACTGTTATCAGCCCGCGCACCGTGATATCAAACGGCGATAAGACGCTCACCATAGCGGAGGGCGAGACCGTCACTCTGTCTGCTTATGTTCCCGCGAACGCGGAGCAGACAGCCACCAAATGGACGGCAGAGACTGACGGCGGCAGAGTACCGGTAATACTCAACAGCACGGTGGGCAGCAATATAACCATCACCGGCAGGCTGGCAACAAAT
>CAMYWZ010000038.1 GCA_947302945.1 uncultured Bacillota bacterium | reverse complement strand
GTGAAAGCCTGAAGGACGCGTCCAAACTGGTGGTCCCGACCGTAGGATATAACGGAAACAGCTTCGAATATCCGCACTTTATCGAAGCGTTCCGCTACTGCAAGTACGTCATGCTGCACGCGGACGGCAGCGGCATTCTGGTAAGCGAGGACGGCGGCAGCAATTACGAGAAGCTGGTCTTCGATTTCTCCGAAAAGGAGATCTCTGTTGATGAACAGGCGCACATGGCCAAGGTCGGCAAGGACTTCTTCAGCTGTTACGTGGATAGCTCCGGCAACCTGCACCTTGAGTGCAGGGAGGGCATGGAGGTCTACATCCCGGTAAGCAAGGAGGAGATCGACGCTATTCATGAAGGCAGGGTAGGATACAGGGACGTTAACACCGCGTCCATAGGCGATGCTGTGGTCTTCGGCAGCTACGAGCAGGACACCTGTCAGGCGAACGGTCCGGACCCAATAGTATGGACGGTTCTGGACAAAGAGGGCAGCAAAGTGCTGCTGCTCAGCAATGACGTCATAGACGACCACGCTTTCAACAACAAGGCGGGGGACACGACGTGGGAGAACAGCTCTCTGAGAGCATTCCTGAACGGGGATTTCTTCAACGCGGTCTTTACGGCAGAGGAAAAGCAGGCTGTTGCCGTCACAAAGCTTGAAAACAAGAGCTACGCGGACTATTTCGCAAGTTACTGGAAGGCCGGAGCGGCGCACATCAGTTACGGCGGAATAGCAGCGGTAAGCAGCGGCGGCGCCACAGAAGACCGGGTGTTCGTGCCGGATGCCGGCGAGCTCATGGAATATCTGGGCAAGGAAGACGGTTACTACCCGACCTTCGCAAGCGCGGCAAACGGACCGGCGGATTGGCTCGCGACGTGGGAGCCGTTCGGCATAGACTTTTCCTACGCGGCGGGAGGAAGGATCGCAAGGCCGTCGCAGGCCATAATCAGCTGGTCGAAGGTCGGCTTTTCCACATACCATCAGTCCAGTACAAGGCACTACGCTAATTACTGGACCAGGACTATGGGCGATTCGCAGAGCGCGGCGCTGGCGGTAACTGACATAGGGGCCTTCGTGACTTTCCCTGCAGCCAGCAGCAACGTCGGAGTCAGGCCCTGCATCTGGGTGGAGACCGATGCGTCAAAGGCTAAAGCGGAGGTCCCAAGGACGTCTGTGTACACAGGCCCAAAGCAATAAAAAAGGACCGGCTGCCCTAGTAGCCGGTCTTTATATCTACGATGTTTTTCAGGGGCTTTCCGGAAAGGAAGGCCTCTGTATTTTCGCGCCAGAGCGCGATTATGCGAAGGTGCGGGTCTCTCTGGATGAAGCGGCCGGAGGCGTGCGGCGTGATGAGGCAGTTTTTGCAGTCCCACAGGGGGTGGTCTTCGGGCAGGGGCTCGGGCTCTGTGACGTCCAGGGCGGCGCCGGCGATGGTGCCGTTTTTAAGCGCCTCGGCGAGGGCCGCGCAGTCCACGGCTGAGCCGCGGCCGACGTTGATGACGAAGGCGGAGGGCTTCATGAGGCTTAAGGTGTGCGCGTTGATGACGTGCCTGGTGTCGGCGCTTTGCGGAAGGCAGAGCGCCACGAAGTCCATCTGCGGCAGCAGGCTGTCGAGGTCTTCGAGCGGGTGTATCTCCTTCACGTATTCGGGCGGCGCGGTCTGGCGGCGCTTTACGGCGTAGACCTCGCTGCCGAAGGCGTTCATCAGGCGGGCGAAGTGGCCGCCGATGTCACCGAGGCCCAGGGTCAGGACCTTCTTGCCGTAAATGGTGTCAGGCGCTTTGACAAAGCGCCACTCGTGCTTTGCCATGTTGTCGCGGTAGGGAAGGAAGTCGCGGGTAAGGGCCAGGATGAAGCCGACCATGTGCTCCGAAATGGTGACGCCGAAGCTTCCGGAGTTGTTGCAGAGCACAGGGGCGTCCTTGCCGTGGAACAGGGGCAGGGCGGCGTAGTTGTCGCTCCCCGCGGAGCCCAGATGCACGAGCTTCAGATCCGGCAGATCGTGAAGGGCCTCCAGTGGCACGTTCCCGAGTATCACGTTTATGCCCTCAAGGTCTTCGTGAGTTACTTTCGCGGCATCCATATAGATATATTCGCAGCCGTACCTGTCGCAGACGGCTTTTATGGTGCCCTCGGTGCCGTACTGTTCTTTTGCGGTCATGAGCAGTTTCATCGTTTTAAGCCTCCTTTTTCGCGGCTTTATGCGCTTCCTGCGAATATTATAGCATCGACCGCCGTAATTTGGTATAATGTTATGATACAGTTCGGTTCATTGTGTGATGCGGTCCTTTGCGGGGGAACCTTTATTGAAGAACATCATGACCTGGGACTGGAGGTCGTACTTCTCGCCAAGCCTTCTGGAGTGGGGCCGCCAGGACGAAAAAGAGGGAAATTTCAAGGACCTGCGCTTCGACATCAACGGGCGCTGGGCCATGGCGCGCACGAAGGACGGGTACAGAGTGGAGATCAGCTCGGTGCCGACGTCCTATTCTCAGTGCGCGGAATATAAGCCCTGGGAGTTCAGGCGCGAGGCATTTCTGTACGGCTGGGGACATTCCAGGGACACGAGGCACAGCTGCACCTGCCAGCAGGGCAAGAGTTCGGGGCTGTGCAGGCACCAGGCCAGCCTGATGCTGCGCTGGGAAAAGGTGCACGGGCCCTTCGTCTTCGAAGAGACGGAGAGCGAGGCCGCCGAGCGCAGGGAAAAGGAACGCATAGGCGCCTTAAGGCTCCTTCAGAAGCAGAAGTCTTCCGTAAAGCGCCGCGTCTGCGACGTTCTGACCGGTCTTGGCATAGAAGACCTCGGGGATTTCAGCTTCCCGCCGGAGCGCATTTTCGCGGGCGCCCTTACGAATCAGTACGAGGCAGAGCTGGCCGAGGCGATAATAAGCGAGGCGCCGGAGGCGGACGTTCCGCTCATCCTCTGCTACGACAGCGAGGGCCGGCAGGAGATCAGGACCGAGGCCGGGCTTTCGGGCCAGACCGTGCGGATGCGGCTCGCAAAGAGCGGCATCCGGGAGCTTTCGTGCAGCTGCGGAAGATGCAGAGGGCCGGTCACGTATCCGGGCTCAGCGGACCAGCGGGACGTTTCGTTCTGCTGCCACGCGCTGGCTGCGGCATACTTCCTGTGCCGGCGCATAGAGGCGGAAGACCCGGGCGACGAGACCGACAAGGCGGCGTCCCAGCTGCTCTCGGAGGTTTTGGGCAAAGAAAGCGCCAAAGGCGCGGAGGCGCTGCTTCTCTCCGGCATCCCGGATCTGATTCTGACGCCCAGGATAGTGCCTGAAAAGAACGGGACGAGGCCTCAGCTGGGCTTTACAATAGGCCGCAGGGACGGCAGGCAGTACGTCGTGCGGAGCTTCGACAAGCTCTGCGAGGCGGTGCTTGGGCAGAAAGAGCTGGAGCTTTCTAAGACAGCAAAGATAGATTTCGCGTCGGAGACCTTCGACGACGCTTCGCAGGAGTGGTTCGGGCTCATCAACAGCCGCGTTGAGGAAGTAGATTCCTTCAACAGGAGGCTGGAGCGCAGCTACTACAACTTCCCCAGGCTGGCTTCGGGCAGCGGCATCCTGCTCGAGGGCAGCATGCTGGACCGCATCTACGACCTGGCGGAGGGCAGCGAGATAGAAAGCACGCTGGGCGGCAAGGACAGCGTAAAGAAGCTCCGCCTGGAGCCAGCGATGCCGAAGGCCTACGTGCAGCTGCTTCCGGTCACCGGCAAAAACGGCGGCCTGAGGGCGGTGGACGTCGAGGGTAAAGTGCCGGTCTTCCTTTCGGGCGCGGTCCACAAATACCTGATGGATGACGAAGTGCTCGGACGCGTTCCCGGGGAAGAGCTCGCGGGGCTAAAGCCCTTCATCATGATGGCGGACAAGGACGGCAGTTTTTCGTGCAGGATAGGCACGAAAAAGCTGGCGGAATTCTATTACAGGGTGCTGCCGCAGTGGCAGAGCCGCGAAAACATAATCATAGACGACAAAGTTGGGGATCTTGCAGCGGCGGTGCTTCCGCCCGAACCGCAGTTCGCCTTCTATCTGGATATGGACAAGCAGCAGATCAGCTGCAGGCCGCTTGCCGACTACGACAGCGCGCAGTTCGTGCTCGGACAGGATCCGGGCGACCGTAAGCTGCGCGATACCGACCAGGAGAGCAGGGTCCTCGGGACCGTGCGCAAGTTCTTCCCGGCATTCTCAAAGGAGGCGGACGGCTACGTCTGCCCGAACACGGACGAGAAGCTGGCCACGGTGCTCACCGAGGGCGTCTCGGAGCTCTCGCGCTACGGCGACGTGAACGGCAGCGAAGCGTTCCGGTCCGTCAGGGTCTGCGCGCCTCCGACGCCCAGGATCTCGCTTCAGATAGACGGCGGCCTTCTGGATCTTTCGGTGCAGACGACCGACATGGAGCCCGAGGAATTGCTGCAACTGCTCAACAGTTACAAGCTCAGGCGCCGCTGGCACCGCCTCAAAAGCGGGGACTACGTGGACCTCAGCAGCGCAGAGGGCCTCGACGACCTTCAGAAACTCGCAGAAAACCTGGACGTTTCCGAGGAAGACCTCATAAAGGGGAACGTGCAGCTTCCCAAATACCGCTCGCTCTACGTGGACAGCCTCCTTGAAGACCACGACCGTATAGCGGCGGACAGGGACAGGAACTTCAAGCAGCTGATACGCTCCTTCAGCACGGTAAAAGACGCGGATATCGAGCCTTCGGAGGAGCTGAAGGAGATCATGAGGCCCTACCAGCTCTACGGCTTCAGGTGGCTCTCGACGCTTGCGCAGGCGGGCTTCGGAGGGATACTCGCGGACGAGATGGGGCTTGGCAAGACCGTGCAGATGCTGGCCTTCATGGAACAGCAGAAGCGAGGGGGCGAAAGCCGCCCGAGCCTCGTGGTCTGCCCGGCGTCGCTGGTGTACAACTGGAAGGAAGAGGCGCAGCGCTTCACGCCTGAGCTTTCCGTGGAGCTTCTCGCGGGCAGCCAGCAGGCCAGAAAGCCCGTGCTCGAAAAGATGGCCGGCGAAGACCACGCGGATCTCTACGTCACCTCCTACGATACCCTCAAGCGCGACATTGCCGCGTACAAGGACCTGCAGCTTGCAGACGTGGTCCTGGACGAGGCGCAGTTCATCAAGAACCGCAGCACGGCGGCAGCCAAGGCGGTGAAAGTGCTCAGCGCCGCGAACCGCTTCGCGCTTACAGGCACCCCCATAGAAAACAGGCTTTCGGAGCTCTGGAGCATATTCGACTTCCTGATGCCGGGCTTTTTATACACCGCGCCGGAATTCTCAAGCCGCTACGAAGTGCCTATCATGAAGCAGCACGACGAGGAGGCCACGCAAAAACTCGCGGACATGACTTCGCCCTTCATCCTGCGCCGCAGGAAGGCAGACGTCCTCAAGGACCTTCCCGAAAAGCTCGAGGAGACGCAGAGCCAGGCCATGGAAGAGGACCAGAGGAAGCTCTACGACGCCCAGGTGGTGCGCACGAAGGAACTGCTCTCCGGCTCCGAGCCCAGCCAGGAGGACAAGCTGCGCATACTCGCCGAGATCACCCGGCTCCGTCAGCTTTGCTGCGACCCGTCGCTGCTCTTCTCGGATTACGAAGGCAGCAGCACCAAACGGCTCGCCTGCAAGGAGCTGGTCCAGAGGGCCATTGAGGAAGGCCACAGGATGCTGATATTCTCGCAGTTTACGAGCATGCTGGACCTTCTTGCAAAGGACCTTGAAAAGGAAGGCATAGAGTTCTACACACTTACCGGCGCTACGCCCAAGGCCGAAAGGCTCAGGCTCGTCAACGAGTTCAACAGCGGGGACGTACCGGTCTTCCTGATCTCGCTCAGAGCCGGCGGCACAGGGCTCAACCTCACAGGCGCGGATCTTGTGGTGCACTACGACCCCTGGTGGAACCTCGCGGTGCAGGACCAGGCCACCGACAGGGCCCACCGCATAGGGCAGACCCGGGACGTCACAGTGATAAAACTGATCGCCTCGGATACCATAGAAGAACGCATACTCAAGCTTCAGGACACGAAGCGCGATCTGGCGGACGCCGTGCTCGGCGCCGGCGGCAAGTCGCTCATGAGCCTCTCCAAGGACGAGCTCATGAGCCTGATCGACTGACAGGAGGCCCTAATGGACGGACTGAAAGATTACATAGAGTGGCTCGGCGGCGTGGATTTTTCCGCAAAGCCTTTCGGCGAGGTGGATGCGGTCATACTGTGCCTCATTTCGTACTTCGACCTGGGGCCGGCCGAGGCGGATCTTCCCGGGGAGGACGGCCAGGCGCCGTTTTACCTTCGCGACTGCCTCAAGGCCATAGACGCAGGCAAGCTGAAGCTCCGCATCACCGGCGGAGAAGACGGGAATCTTGGCGTGTTTAAGGCGGCTGCGCAGTCCGAACGCTTCGGCTCGCTTGCCATCTCCAACTATGTGGACAGGCTCGAGCCGGAAAACGATCTGCAGTTCTCGGCGGTCACCTTCAGCTTCGGCAGCGAGTGGTCTTTCATAGCCTTCCGGGGCACGGACAACACCCTCGTGGGCTGGAAGGAGGACCTCAAGATAGCCTACACCCAGACCGAGGCGCAGAAACTGGCGCTGTCGTACGCGGTGGACGCGATACTTCCGGACGTGCGGCCGGACGCGGCTGAAAAGAGCCGCTGGCAGAGCTTTCGGAAGGTGTTTTTCAGGCGCTCGGCTCAGGAAAAGCAGAGCCCGGCGCGCCGCTGGTACATCGGAGGACACTCCAAGGGCGGCAACCTGGCGCTTTTCGCGGCATGCCAGCTGGAAGGCGCGCTTTTAGACCGTGTGGAACGCGTATTCAACCTCGACGGCCCGGGTTTTGCCCCCGAAGTCGTGGACGAAGCGCTTTTAAAGCGAATAGATGCAAAAACCGTGCGGATCATCCCAGAATATAGTATAATAGGTCGGATATTGGAGAACAGCATGTCCGACACCCGCATCATAAAGTCCTCGAACGAGGGCTTCATGCAGCACAGCATCGCCTCCTGGGGCGTAGACCACGGGCGGCTTGCTATGTCGGAGCTTGCGGAACCCAAGGACCGCTGGCTGAACGAGACCATAAAAAAATGGGTCAGCGCGATGAGCTTCGACGACAGGGTCGTCTTCATAGACGAACTGTTCGGCGCCCTGGAAGCTACCGGGGCGAAAACCGTGGACGAGCTTGCCGCGAAGGGCAAAGAGGCCGCGGAGATCATCAGCAAGCAGTACAAGGGCTTTTCAGAGCCTACCCGCAGGACTTTGGGAGACCTTCAGTCCGCGGCCATCGAAAGCGCGCTGAAGAAGCTCCTAAGCGAGAAGGATACAGTGCTGGACAGCACGAAAAAAGTGATAGCGGACGGCACCAAAAAGGTGATATCCGGAATAGGCAGCAAGGCTGCCGAAGCCGCGGAGACCATAATGGTGCAGATACAACTGCAAAAGAAAGGAAAGGGGGCTGAATGATGCGCTCCAAAACAGTATTGACAGCGTTGCTGGCTGCCGCGCTTTGCCTGGGCCTTGCGGCCTGCAGCGAAAAGCAGAACACGACGCCTGTCCACACACACGAGTATATTTCAAAAGTCACGAAAGACGCCACCTGCGCGGAACCGGGCGAAATGACCTACCGCTGCTACGGCTGCGGGGACACTTATACCGAGGAGATCCCGGTGTCCGAAAACCACCAGTACAAGAAGACTACCACCAAGGAACCGACCTGCAAGGAACCGGGCGAGGCAACTTACACCTGCGAAGTCTGCGGCAAGAGCTACACTGAGGAGATCGCGGCTACAGGCAATCACATGTTCGAGCTCAAGGAGACCAAGCCTGCCAACTGCACGAACGATGGCGAGATGATCTACAAGTGCCGTACCTGCGACGAAGAGATGACTACCGTCATCAAAGCGAACGGCCAGCACGAGTATGAAGAAAAGGTCACGAAGGAACCCACGTGCGTGGCGGCCGGTGAGAAGACAAAGACCTGCAAGTGGTGCGGCGCAGTGGTAAAAGAGACCATAAAGAAGACAGGCAAGCACACCGAGGCATCCAGGGTCACAAAGGAAGCCACCGGTGAAGCTGCGGGAACGCGCACCGTTTACTGCAGCGTCTGCAACGCAACGATCCGCACCGAAACCATTGCAGCCCTTGGCCACGATTGGGGCGAATGGTATGTGTGGGTAAAACCCACCGCGAGTCAAGAAGG
>CAMYWZ010000037.1 GCA_947302945.1 uncultured Bacillota bacterium | reverse complement strand
CGTCGCGCGTGGGCTCCAGAGTGCCGCGATTCACCTCAATGACATAGCTCAGCAATCTAAAGGTATAGAACGAGATACCCACGGGCAATAGCAGCCCCAGCGCAACGCTCTCACGTCCCAGCAACGCGCATATCTCGCCATAGAAAAAGTCATAGTACTTGAAATACAGTAACGGTAGCAGGCCGATCACAACGGCAATACGCGTCACCCACGCCGCAGCCTCTGTCTTGCCCTTGCTTCTCAGTTCACCTATGTGTAGGCCGGCCGTATAGAAGAGCAACACCGTAGTCACAAACATGGGCAGCATCCGCAAATCCAGCAGGCCATAGAACAGCACGCTGAGCACCAGCAGAAGTGCGTTTTGCCGATTGTACCGCTCCCGCATAACCCTTACGCCTTATATCTTGCCACACTCGCCACCATCTCGCCCACATTCTTCCACGACAGTATCTCGGCCGAGGTGAACCTGATGCCGAAAGCCTTCTCCACGGCACGCACAAGTTCCACATGCGTCAGCGAGTCCCATTCCTCTATATCATTGGCGGTGGTGTTCTCAGCAAGGGTTATCTCTTCGTTGTCGAGCACATCGCGGAACACCTCCTCCACTTTGTGCAGTATCTCTTTGTTATCCATAACTATTGTTTTGTCTCAATGCAACAATCATGCTGGCGGTAACTCTCCATCTCCAGCACCCAGCGCGAGTCTGTCGTCGCCGTGAAGCCCATCCGCCGGTAGTGGTCAGCCACCATGCCGTTCTTCGCTGTGGGTATATATTCTCCCACTATGCGCTTGTATCCGCGCACCTTGGCGGCATCCACCATGGTGTTGAGGGTGAAGTCCTCCATGCCGCGTTTCAGCACACGGCAGCTCATCAGCCATGTCTCCACAAAGAGACTCTCCTCATCCATGGGCTTCATCACCACCACGGCCACCAGCCCGTTGTCGCCGAAGCGGTCTTCGAGCGTGAAGCTCAAGTCTACCGCCTTGTCGTCGGCAGCCAGCGCCGCTACGTCGGCCTCGGTGTAGCGCACCGTGCGCAGGTTGAACTGGTTGCTGCGCTGGCTCAACTGCGCCACACGCGGCGTGTTGTATGGTGTGAAGCCACTCACCGTTGCCTTCATGTCCAGTGATCGCAGGAAGTCTACCTCGCTGTCGAAACTCTTGGCCAGCGTCACACGCTGTGCCTCTGCCTGGTACTGCTGCGTGCGCTCGGCGTCGGCACCACTGTACGATGCTGTCTCGAAAAGGTTGAGCCCATAAAGGTACTCCAACCACTCCGCAGGGTCTTCGGGCATCTCCGGCACCTCTATGCCTGCAATGTTCTCCCTCACCATAGCGCGCTCAAATGGGTTGTCGTCCACAAAAACCATGCTGTCGAAGCCTATGTTCAGCACCTTCTGTATGGCACGTATATTGTCCACCTTGGTCTCCCAGTTGGCCATGAAAACGGCTATGTCATCCATCCGCAGCACCATCTCGGGATGTTTCTCAAAGGGCTCGCGCGCTTTGTCCTCGTCGTTCTTCGAGCACACGCATATTATGATACCCCGTTGGCGCAACTTCTTCACCCACATCTGGAATTCGGTAAAGGCCTTACCTATGCCCAGCCCGTGGCCGAGTTGCAGCCTTTCCCAGCCGTCGTCGCCCACGACGCCGCCCCACAGGGTGTTGTCTAGGTCCAGTATCAGGCATTTCTTTATATTGCCGCGCAGAGCACAGATGATATCCAGCACCCTCGCCGCCACCGCGGGCAGCACGTCCACCGACAGCACCATCTCGGTGCTGGTGTAGACGTTTGGCAGGAACATAACGTCGCGCCCCACCTTGTTCTGCAGCGCTGCAATGTCGCACACATACAGATTGGACGTCCGCTGTGCGAGAGTCATCAGGCCGTAGTTGAGCTTCCTCACCTGAAACGTGAAACTAGAAACCACCTTGTCGGCATAGCTGCCGAAGACGGCATCGTCAATCTCGGGGTAGTTGAAACATATCACCTTCTTGTCAGCCAGACGCGGGTTACTGCACACCGCCTCTATGAAGGCCAGCCTCTCGTCAGCCAACGTCTCCTGTGCGGCGGCGTCAAGCATACTGTGGCGCTCGCCGAGTTTGTGTGTACTTTGGAACAGCACCACATACTCCGCGCCAAAGGCATACAGCTCACTGTCAGGATCCATCAGCTTGTGCTCCACCTGGTTGTACTCTGCCTCGTAGAGGTCTATGTAGCAGACTCTGGAGTAGAAGGGATTCGTTCTGGTGATCAGGGGGTTGGTGCAGGTGATGGCGATGGCAGGCATGAAGTGCTGTCTGAGTATGTCGCCTGCGGCTATGGTCATGGCGTTGCCGTAGCAGCCCAGAACAAGACTGACGTCTTCGGATGTGAGCTTTTCAGCGGCTTCCTTGAGCTCTTCCATGTCCGATTTCGTGTCGTAGAAGACCAGTTCTACGTCTTTTCCGAGCACGGTGGGGAACATTTCGTGCGCCAGTTCTATGCCGGCCACTTCGTCTGCCGCCGCTTTGGCATCCGCGCCTGTGAGCGGCTCCAGTACGGCTATCTTTATGGTCTCTCTGATCTCCTCCGGCGGGTTGATGAAGGCTTTGTTGAAGTTGTCCCAGGTGGTGCAGCCGCCAAGGCCTGTGATGAGCAGCGCGGCCAGCACCATATATATGATTGTTCTCTTGATCCTGCTTGTCATATCAAATAATTATACTATTATTCATGATCCTTCGCAAGTGAAATAAGCTTCGTGTGAACCCTTGAAAGGGGGGAGGATTTGCGGTAAGATTAAACGAAGGGGTGTGACAAAAAGGTCGTCGAATGGTATTCAGCAGTTTTGAGTTTTTAGGGGTGTTTCTGCCGCTCTTCCTGATCGCTTACTGCCTCGTGTGGAAGTACGCGAAGCCTTACAGGAACGCGGTGGTTTTCCTTTTCAGTATCGGGTTTTACGCCTACGGCGCCATAACATCCGGGACTCCTCTTTACATACTGCTGCTTTTTGTCTCCGTCATCTTCAACTTCGCGGTCGGGAAAGAGCTCTCGCGCCTCGGGAAGAGAGAGGAGCCTCCTAAGGGCCGCATGAAGGCGGTCCTGGCCTTCGGCATCGTGATCGATTTCGGCATACTTTTCCTGTTCAAATACGCGGACTTCGTCTTCGGCGTTTCGCTGGGGCTTGCGCTTCCGATAGGCATAAGCTTCTACACTTTCCAGATAGTTTCGTACATAATCGACGTCTACAGGCAGCCTCAGCTCGTCGAAAAGAGCTTCGTGAACCTGGGCGCCTACATCATGATGTTCCCGCAGCTGATCGCGGGGCCGATAGTGCGCTTTTCTACGGTCAGGGCGGACCTCAGGAAACGCGTCGAGAGCCGCGCGATGTTCCTGGAAGGGGTAAAGACCTTCATCATAGGTCTCGGGTACAAAGTCATAATAGCGAACCAGCTGGGCAGCACCTGGACGCAGGCAAATACCATAGGTTTCGAGTCGCTGTCGGTGCCGATGGCATGGCTTTCGATGGTAGCCTACAGTTTCCAGCTGTTCTTCGACTTTTACGGCTACTCGCTGATGGCGATAGGCCTGGGGCGCATGATGGGTTTCGAGTTCCCGCAGAACTTCGACAGCCCGTACGTTTCGGTGAGCATGACGGAGTTCTGGCGCCGCTGGCACATGACGCTGGGCACCTGGTTCCGCGAATACGTGTACATCCCGCTCGGCGGCAACCGGCTCGGCAAGGGCAGGGGGATATTCAACCTCTTCGTGGTCTGGATGCTGACGGGTTTCTGGCACGGCGCGGACTGGAACTTTATAATCTGGGGATTCTTCCTGTTCGCGGTGATAGCGGTCGAAAGGCTGGGAGTCAGGGACTTCATGGAGTCGCACCGCTTCATAGGGCACGTCTACATGATACTGCTGATACCGCTGCAATGGATGGTCTTCGCGGTGTCAGACCTTAAGAAACTCGGCGCGCTGTACGGAAGGCTCGTGGGTATAGGCGGCATCGCGGTGAGCGGCAGCGACTGGCTCACGGAGCTTTCCCACATCTGGTGGATACTGCTGATAGCCCTTGTGCTTTCAACGGATCTGGGCAAGAAACTCTACGCTAAGGTCAAGGACAGCAAGCTCATATGGATACCGCTTCTGGCAGTGCTCGCGGCTGTCATCTACTGTCTGGCGATGGGCCTTAACGACCCGTTCCTGTACTTCAGGTTCTAAGGAGGCGGCGGAATGAAGAAAGTGATCATCTCAGCGCTGCTCCTGACAGCCGTCGTCGTGTGGATATTCTTCTCCTACTCGACGGCCAGCCCGCTTACGAAAAAGGACCCTGAAGGCCCGCAGAACACAGTCAGTTACGCCTTCGACAGGGGGCGCGGCACGGACTCGGACGACAGCAACCCGCATCCGCTGGCGCAGTCTTCGCAGCTCAACGGCATCATATTCACAAAGGGCCTTGCGGTAGGGCAGGCGCCCGAAGGGTACTTCAACGACGCGCTGATCATAGGCGATTCGCGCATCGTGGGGCTGCAGCTCTACGGCGGCGACGCGCTTAAGGACGCCACGTGGTTCGCGGCTACGAGCATGGGTGTCTACAACTACTCAAAGACCACCGTCGACGTGGAAGGCATAGGCAAGGTGGGGCTCGAAGAGCTCCTCGCGAAGAAGCATTTCACGAAGATCTACGTGTGCCTGGGCATCAACCAGATAGGCTACGACATGGGAGACCATGAGGCGAAATACGGCGCTTTCATAAAGATGCTGCGGACGGCCTGCCCGGACGCCAGAGTCGTACTGGTCTCAAACCTGCACGTCGCGAAAGCCCGCTCCGATACGGACTCTGCGGTCAACAACCCCAGGATAGACGAGCTGAACAACTGGCTCTTGCGGCAGCAGAACGGAAGCAGTATATTCTATATAGAGTGCAATCAGCTGTTCGATGACGAAAGCGGCGCCATGGCCGCGGAATACACCTCGGACAGGACGCATCTGTATGCTAAATATTACCCGCAATGGAGCGCTTATCTGGCCTCCAATGCCATATATCAGGAAGGAGACGGCAATTAGTTATGGGCAACACGTTTTATTTCGAGTGGGAAGTCGCGCTGATGGAAGCGATACAGGCTCACCTCGGGGACATAGGCGCGAAGATCGCCAGCATCGTCAGCGTCTTCGGCGAAGAGATGTTCCTGGTTCTGCTTTTAGGCTTCGTTTACTGGTGCTGGGACAAGAAAGCCGGCAGGATCATAGGCCTTAACATAGTCATGGGCGTCACCTACAACCCGCTGCTTAAAAACATGGCTTTAAGAAGGCGTCCCTACATGGACAATCCCACCATACAGTGCTTAAAACCCGTGGACAAGAGCGCAAGCATCTACGACATCAAGGTGCAGGGGTATTCGTTCCCCAGCGGGCACTCCACGAACTCGACCATAGCGTTCGGTTCCATAGCGTATTTCTTTAAGAACAAGGTGGTAAGGACCATATGCATCGTTCTGCCGCTGCTCGTCGGGATCTCAAGGTTCTGCCTGGGCGTGCACTATCCGACGGACGTGCTCGTGGGCTGGATACTGGGCGTCTGCATAGTGTTCCTGATGCCGTGGCTCTTAAAGAGGTTCCCCAACAAGAAGAAGCTCTATCCGGTCATCTTCGTGATCTCCTGCGTGGGCTGGTTCTTCTGCACCACCAACGACTACTACACCGGTCTTGGCATGATGGGCGGCTTCTTCATCGCCGACATCTTCGAGGAAAAGTACGTTAAGTTCGAAAATACAAGATCGGTCATCAGCTGCATCATCAGAGTCGTCGTAGGAGCAGGGCTGTTCCTGGGTCTGAATACGGTCCTTAAGATGCCGTTCCCGTCAGCGGTACTGAATGCCGAGAACGCGCTGGCTTACCTGATCCGCACGCTGCGCTACGCTGTGATCATCTTCATAGAAGTCGGACTCTACCCGATGTGCTTCAAGTGGCTCAAGGGGCTCGACAAAAAGACTGAAAAGAAAGCTCAGTAAAGACGCGTGAAATAAAAAAGCTTGCCTTAAACGGCAAGCTTTTTGAGTGCTTTTATGTATTCGGGAGAGGATCCGCAGCAGGCTCCGAGGTAGCTTACCAGGGGGAGCGTGGGCAGGAGGCCTTCGGCGAACTGTTTCGGTTTAAGGTCCGCCGTGTTGGGCTTGAGAAGCAGCGGAAAATCTGTCTTTTCGGAGAATTCCTTTATGACCGGGACGGCTTTTTCGGGGCCGAAGGAGCAGTTGAGGCCTACGGCTGCGATGCCTTCCGGCAGGGCGGCAAGCATGCTGTCTATGCCGTCGCCGAAGAAGGTGCGGCTGCCGATGTTAAAGCTCATGGAGCAGAGGACGGGAAGACCGGTGTCGAGCGCCTCGCGGGCGGCTATCGCAAGGGAAGCGGCGTCCATGAAGGTCTCGAGGACTATGAGATCCGCGTCTCTTCCGGCCTGGCACATCTCGTGGTAGAAGCGGCGGCAGTCGTCTTCGGTTGTGGTGCCGAAGGGCTCCAGCGGGTTCATCAGCGGGCCGAAGTCCAGCGCGACTTTCACGCCTTTTTTCGCGCTCTGCCTTGCGAGCTGAACTCCGCTTTTTATGATGTCTGTGACATCAAAGCCTTCGGCCGAGACTGCCGGTCTGTTGGCGCAGAAGGTGTTGGTGTATATGATCTGCGAGCCCGCGGCGACGTACTGCGCGTGGAGCTCCGCGACAAGCTCCGGGGCTTCGGTATTGTAGCGCCAGGTGGAGACTTTCTCAAGGCCTGCGGCCTGAGCCTTTTCCCAGAGCATGGTGCCTGTGGCGCCGTCGAGCAGTGTGATGTTCTTCATGCTGACCTCCGTTTTTGTGACGGACTTGTAAATGGATAAGGGAATTATACCATCTTTTTTCGCGCCGCGCTGTTGTTTTTGAAGATAAAGCGTGCATTTTCGGGAATATGTGATATAATAATACAACGTTCTGCCTGCGTGGCGGTATATTTGTAATGCAAAAGTAAGGGGAAACAGTATGAAGAAGGCTTTAACTGCCATAATGCTGGCTGCAGTAATGATCCTTGTGAGCGCCTGCACTCTTGGCGCAAACAACGAAAACAACAATAATACCATCAACATCGCGCCCAAGCTTCCGGACTTCGAGGAGCATAACGTCAACGTCAACCTTAAGCTCGGGGAAACGGCCGATTACAAGACGGCCACCAAACTCGACATAGAGATGGAGACAGTCGGCACCGTCACCATAACCGAAAGGAACGTGTACAAGTTCGCGGACGAGCTTCCCGACGCCACGCTGGAGCCTCTTGAGGGCTATGAGTGGGTAGAGGTCAAGGCAACGTCCATGTTCACCGACGACAACGCCAGAGAGCTCGGTGTGGACAGGGCCTCCTGCGTCACCAACTACTACGATCTTACTTACTACGAACTCCACATAGAGACTCAGGCCGACGGATTCACCAAGTTCTCCGTCAAGCCCGAAGGCGCGGAGCAGGCCTTTGACGAGTGCCTCTACACCAAGGTCATCGACAACCTCGGCTGGAACGACGACCGCCAGAGCATCTGCAACTACACCTGGTACTTCCGCGTACCCGAAGGATACGACGGAATGGTCATCATATTCTTCAATTCCGCCATCGAATGGCCGGACGGCAAGTACGTTTACGAGGTCATCGACGCGGATTCCCTTGTTTACAGGGTGGCTGAGTAAGGCGCTTATGGCAAGGGCGGACGACGGCCTGGCATTCATGCTCAGGTACGAAAACATCGCATGGTACGAAGACGGGGCGGTCCGAATTCTGGACCGCCGTGTTTATCCCGCGAAAAAAGAGTTCGTCGTCTGCAAAGACCACAAAGAAGTGGCTAAGGCCATGGTCACTCAGAGCGCAGGCCCCTATACGGCTGCGCCCATGGGCATGGCTCTTGCGGCTTTCGAGTGCAGGGACAGGTCCGCAGCAGCACAGAGGGAGTACCTCGCAGGCGCTGCCGAGACCATCTCCACTGCAAGGCCTACCACTGAAAAGCGCATGCGTGCAGTAACGGCAGAGTGCCTTACCGCCGCGGACAAGGCGCTCTCCGAAGGCGCCGACGTTCCCGCCGCGATAGTGCGGAAAACCATAGAAATGAACGACGAGCGCTACGGCCGCATAGACCGCATAGCGCGTTTTCTTGCAGAAAAGATACCGCAGGGCGGCACGGTCATGACCTTCTGCTTTGCGGAAACCCTAGTGGGCATGCTGCTTCGGCAGTGCCGCAGGG
>CAMYWZ010000036.1 GCA_947302945.1 uncultured Bacillota bacterium | reverse complement strand
CGATACAGTAACTGCCGAGGTAAGGCAGTTAGGATAGGTGGCGTCGAAGTCTATGGCGTCGAAGACGCGCCTGGTGGTGATGTCGGACATGCCTATGCCCATGGCGCTGCCGTGAGTCTCCTCCGTAAGGCTGAGCGTTACGATGCGCTTTGCCCTCTTTGCCCTGAGCGCGTCCGGGATCGGAGCGTTCGGAAGGAAGCTGTAGGTGACGTTCGGGTCCATGCCCGGGCCGCTGATGTTCTTGCCTATGCGGTCCACGATGAGCACGTCGAGCCCTTCGAACTTGATCGAAGGCATGTTGGCCTTGGCCTTTTCAAGGGCTGCCGCCTCGACGTCCTCTATCTGATCCTTAGGCATGACATAGATCTCTTCGGTCTTGTCGAAAGCGTTTTCCACAAGGCCTATGCCGCAGATGATCTTTTCGTGTCTTATGGTATAGTCGCCGAAGGCGAAGACCCGCTTGCCCATGTTTTCAGGGCCGCCGGAGTGGACTATCTGCGCTCCGTACTGCTTTCCCAGACCGATCGCAGCCATCTTGACGAGGCCGCTCTCGTGTCTTGCGCGAAAACCGGTGTGGGGCTTGATGCGGTTGACCAGGACTATACCGTCCGCCTCGTGGGCAAAGCGGTCTACCCTGACGTCTTCCCCGTCCATTTCGCCTATGCTTACGGTCTCCATAGAGGAAAGTATCGGCGCGCCGACACTTTCCTCCGTTATTCCGTATCCTTTAAGAAGCGCTTTCTGCCCCTCAGCCGTAGCTCCTCCGTGGCTTCCCATGGCGGGGAAAACGAAGGGCTTAGCTCCCCTCTCTTTCGCGAATTCCACGACGGTCTGAAGGCACAGGAGGTAATTGTCTATGCCCCTTGAACCAGCCGTGATGGCTATGCGCATGCCCGGCTTAAAGCAGCTGCTTATCTCCGGGCGGGAGAGCTTTGCCAGAAGGTCCGCCTTCGGGTCTTCAAGCACATTGGCGTTGAACTTCTGGCGCACTTTTACCATGCGCGGCAGGCTTACCGGATCTAAAAGTTTGTTTACAGATGTGAGCATCTGCCTCTCCTACTTCAGATCCACGTGAGTGCCGGTCTCCCTGGCCATCTCCTGCCAGTGCTCTATGTATTTCGCGAGCTGGGCCTTGGACTCCTCGTCTTCCCTGAAAGCTATGAGGACCTTGTCCATATCCTCAAGAGACTGGAAGAACTCCGGGAACTTGTTGTATGGGATGGATATCATTCTCAGGCCGGCCGGATAGGCCTTGCGGCGCTTGAGGCCGTGATAGAGCCCGGTGGTGATGTGGTTGACCTTCTTCGATACCAGAGGATAAGCGTACATCCATGTGCAGCTCATGACAGGCGAAGAGATGGATTCCCACAGGTCTCCGGAGACATAGGTAGTGGCCCTCATGATGACGTCCGCTTCGGCGATGTCCGCTACGAAGAAGAGAAGGTCCGGCTTGAACCTGCATTCGACCGCAGGAGCGTATTCCACGTACCTGATGGTGTTCGCGGGAAGAAGCGGCAGATCCTTGTACAGCAGCCTGTTGGGCATCTGCGTGTAGTAGCAGCCGAAGTCGTAACCTGCCTGGCCGCTTGCGGTGACAGGCTGGTAAGGCTCCATGCCCAGAGCGAGCTTGCCGTAGCAGGCATCGTCGGAAGCATCGATGTAGAAGTGCTTCTTTGTGTCCTGAGCGTACTTGAGGTACTGGCAGAATGCCAGCTTGTCGCCCTGGTACTTTTCCGCGTCAGCAGGTTTTTCCAGGCAGAACCTTATGGCTATTGCGGGGATCTTGAGGTCGAGTTCCGCAAGAAGCTTGTTTTCTCTTTCTTTTATCATAATGCAGCTCCCGTTACTTTCTAAGCAGCGTTACAAGTCCGGAAGAGATCTCCGGGAAGAGGCAGACTATTATCAGGCACACTACGAGCGCGATAATAAACGGTATACCTCGTTTTACTATCTTCAGAAGAGGCAGGCCTGTCATGGACTGAGCCACGAACATGTTGGCACAGACAGGCGGCGTGCAGAATCCTATCGCAAGAGCAAGGTCCATGATTATACCGAACTGCAGTGTGGATATTCCGTACTGTCTTACAACGTTCAGCAGCACCGGTCCGAATATTACGATGGCAGGAGTGGTCTGCAGGAACATTCCGATAAGGAAGAGTATGACTACCATGATCAGCATGACTATGACCCTGCTGGATGTAAGATCCAGGAAGAACGAGTTGATCGCAGCTGTTACGCCCATGTAGGCGAACATCGTACCTACTGCTGTTGCGGGAGCTACGGTGAGCATCATTCCGCCGGAGAAGGTTGCGGTGTTCTTGTACATCTTCCACAGATCCTTGAAGGATACTTCCTTATATACGAAGCAGCCTATGATTATTCCGTAGATGGTTGCAACTACTGCGGATTCGGTAGCGCTGAACACTCCGCTGTAGATACCGCCGAGGATGATTATGGGCATGAGGAGAGCGAGGATGGCGTCAACAAAAGCCTTGCCGACATTCTTCCAGCTGAAAGTTTCATGACCGCGGATATTGTGCTTCTTGCAATAGAAGTAGTTGACTATGCAGAGCGCTATGCCAACGAGTATTGCGGGTACTGTACCGGCAAGGAACAGATCGCCTATGGATTCGTTGACAGTTATACCGTAGATGACCAGAGGATATGAAGGAGGAACTATTATTCCGAGGCCGCCGGCGCAGGCGCACAGAGCTGTGGCGTAGAACTTGTCATAGCCTTCCCTTACCATTTCCGGGATCATTATTCCGCCTATGGCGGCTACTGTGGCTACTGCGGATCCCGATACAGCTCCGAAGAACATGCAGGACAGGATGGCTACGTAGCCGAGGCTTCCGGTGATCTTGCCGAAGCAGGCGTTTGCGAGCTTTACGAGCCTCTTGGAGATACCGCCGAGGTTCATTATGTCTCCGCAGATCATGAAGAACGGTATCGCTATCATCGAGAACGATGCTGTTCCGGAGTAGAAGACCTGGGCGAGGAACTCGACCGAAGTAAGAGGATTAACCAGGAGCATTAAGAAGCAAGGTGCAATGAGGCATACTCCCAAGGGTACGCCAATGGCCATCATTATGACCATCGAGCCGAACATTACTGCTACTGCCATTACTTGACGACCTCCCCTCTCTCTTCACAGCGGCGGATGTATTCTTTCTCGCACGCTTCGAGATCTATGGACGGCTTGGCCGCGCCGAGGTTCTTTTCGGTCTCATGCGCAAGCTTCCATATATCTGCGACAAGCTTGATGCTTGCTATCGAGAGCATTACCGGTACCAGAGCATAGCTTACACGGTAAGGTAAGTGGAGCAGCGGTGTTCCGGAAGAACCCAGCATCTGAAGTATCCTTGTGTAGGGCACCCAGAGATAGCAGTTGAATGCAATGAAGATGATGTCGCTTATAATAAGCAGGACCTTCTTGACCTTGAACGGCACAGCGTCCAGAAGAGCATCTATCCTGAGATGCTTTCTGTATGTTACAGCACTGGACACACCGAAGAAGGTCATCCAGACGAACAGAACGACTGCAAGCTCTTCTGCCCAGGTAAAGGCGTGTTTGAATACGTATCTGGATACGACCTGAGCAAAGAGAAGTATGGTGATAGCAACGAAGATCACTGCTGAAATATACTGATCGATATTGACCAGAAAGTGCTTCCAGTCAAATTTCTTCTTTTCCATGATCTTTTCCTTTCAGATATGATATATTGCCGGAAACAAGTCCGGCAATATACCTGTAAATCAACGAATCAGTCAATTACTTGATGCCAAGAGCGTTGGTCAGCTTGGTCCAGCGGGCGTCGCCGATAGCAGACTTTACCTGGCTCCAGACGGAACCCTTGCATGCATCCTGGAAGGTCTTTGCTTCAGCAGCAGTGAGTTCGGTGAATACCATTCCGCCTTCCTTAACGAGCTTATCCTTGAAGATGCCGTCTGCGACCTTAGCCTGATCAACACTGGCGGAGATGCAGGCAACGTTTGCCTTGTCGATAGCGGCCTTCTGATTGTCGGAAAGTGAGTTGTAAACGTTCTGGTTCATGAAAATGAAGGAAACGGTGAAGCTGTGGTTGGTGGTGGAGCAGTACTTCTGAACTTCATAGAACTTGTTGTTGTAGATGGTGGAAAGCGGGTTCTCCTGCGCATCGACAAGGTGGCTCTGAAGTCCGCTGTAGAGCTCGTTGATGCTCAGCGGGGTAACTGCCGCGCCGAGAGCTTCCATAGCAGCGATCTGATACTTGTCGTCCATTGTTCTGATCTTGAGGCCCTTCATGTCTGCGGGGCTGTGGATCTCTTTATTGTTGTTGGTGACCTGTCTGAAACCGATCGCGAAATAGCTGAGAGCCTTAAGTCCGCTGACGTCCTTCTCGAACTTGGCCATCATATCCTTGCCTATCTCGCCGCCGAGTATGGTCTGGGTATCTTCGAAATTGGTAAAGAGGAAAGGAACATTGAGTTCAGCGAAAGCATCTGTATAGGTGCTGAAGTTTCCTGTGGAAAGATGAGCGACCTCGAATGCGTTGGTCTGGCATCCGGTAACTACTGCCTGAGTTCCGCTTGCGAGCTGGGCGCCTGCATAGACCTGGATCTTGATGGAGCCGCCGGATTCCTTTTCAACAGTCTGTACCCAGGTGTTGAGTCCCCTGGACATTCCTGTTTCATTGGCATCGATTTCTGCCTGAGGGATATTGGATGAAAGCTTGAGTGTTACTGTCTTTTCCGCGGGAGCGGCGTTGTTGCCGGCAGCATTGTTGGTGTTTCCGCCGTTGTTGCAGGCTGCGAGAGCAAGGCACATGATCAGAGCGAGTGCCAGGCAAATGATCTTTTTCATTGTTTTTCCTCCTAAAAGTGGTTCAGTGATTCGTTTCTGTATGACTGTATTCCTGTTATACAAGTATACTACCACGCCCTTTTCATGATGTCAACAGCTTTTTTTGAAAAAACTCTTGACTATTTTCCTCAGTTTGATGATAATATAGCCTGTACAGTTGTATTACAGTCAGTCAGGAGAATTCAAATGGCCAAATTGTCAAGGACCACACTTACGGATCAGATCTTCGAATACATACAGGAACAGATCGCAAGCGGAAACTGGAAGCGCGGTGAAAAGATCCCTTCCGAGAACGAGCTCGCCGCCCAGCTGGGCGTCAGCCGTATGTCTCTCCGCACCGCTATACTTAAATCTAATGTAATGGGCATCACGGAAACGAGGGTAGGCGAAGGCACTTTTGTAAAGAAGTTCTCCATGAGGCCCTTCCTGGAGGAGCTCCTCAAGAACAATCTTATAAATGTAACCGACAGCGATATCAACGACATGCGCAACATACTCCAGATAGGAAGCATGCGCCTCGCGATGAAGCTCCCTACCTTGGATGACGAGATCGCATTCCTTGAAGGTCTGTATAATAAAATGGAAGAATCCTGCAAAAACAACGACCTCGACGCCTTCTTCGCCGCCGACTCGTCTTTCCACCGCGCGATATGCAGAAGCTGCCACAACGAGATGATGTACATAGTATATGATGCCATCGAATACCTTCTGACTGACCTTACCAAGCAGAACGTACGCCAGTCCGTCGAATACAACAAGTCCTTCGACATGGTGCTCAACCATCACAGGCTCCTGATCGAATCCATGAAGGACAGGGACATAGACAAATTCATCTCTCTCCTGGAGGCTTCGGTAAAGCGCCAGAAGGTCTACGACGAGTACATACAGAAGAAATCATAAAAAATATCTTAAAAAACGGGTAAAAACACCCGATTTTTTTATTGACAAAGCCTGATGTTGTATGGTAGTATACTTGTAATACAAGTTCCGTATGCGATTTCCTGTTATCACCCGTTATCAGAACATGTATTAATAAGGAGTATATTCAATGAAAATCACAAGCGTAGATGTAATAGAATGCAAACCCAACGTTATGGGCAAGGTAGTCTGCGTCCGCGTCAACACTGACTGCAAGGACATCTATGGCTACGGCGAAGTAGGTCTCTCCTACGGTACCGCTCACTACGCAGCTGTCGGCATCGCAAGAGATTACGGACAGCTCATCATAGGCATGGATCCCCTCAAGCCGGAAGCCATCTGGGAGACCATCTTCCGCTCCACCTTCTGGGGCATGGGCGGCGGCACCGTCATCAACGCCGGAATGAGCGCCATCGACACCGCTCTGTGGGATATCGTAGGAAAAGCCTACAAGATGCCCGTCTACCAGCTCCTCGGCGGCAAGACCAACGAGAAGATCCGCGCTTACGCAAGCCAGCTGCAGTTCGGCTGGGGCCCGGAACACCTCTTCCTCACCGATCCCAAGGACTACGCCAAGGCCACCGAAGACGCCCTCAAGGACGGCTACGACGCCATAAAGGTAGACCCCATGGGCGTCACCGACGAAGGCAAGTGGGCCAGAGAAGCCAACAACCCCAACTGGAAGATGCGCGGCAAGCTCAACGCCAAGATGCTCGACACCTGCTACAAGCGCACAGAAGCCATGAGAAAGGTCGGCGGCAAGGACATCGACATCATAATCGAGACCCACTCCTACCCCGACATGAACACCGGTATCCAGCTCGGCAAGTGCCTTGAACCCCTCGAGATCTACTACTACGAAGAGCCCTGCAACCCGCTCAACGTGGACAACATGCTCGAGATCCACAAAGCCCTCCCCAACATCGCTCTCGCAAGCGGCGAGCGCATCTACACCCGCTGGGGATTCAGGCAGTTCCTTGAAAAGCACGTTCTCCAGGTCATCCAGCCCGATCTTACCATCTGCGGAGGCATCTCCGAGACCAAGAAGATCTGCGACATGGCCAACATCTACGATGCTGCAGTTCAGCTGCACATCTGCGGCGGCCCCATCGCTACCGCTGCCAGCCTCCACGTGGAAGCAGTCATCCCCAACTTCCTCATCCACGAGGTGCACGAAGGCGCCATCAAGAAGGACATGAGGGATCTGGGAATGTACGAGGACATCAAACCCGTAAACGGCTACTACGACGTCCCCGACCGTCCGGGAATCGGCCAGGAGCTCTCAGAAAAGGCTCTCCAGGAAGCTACTATCTACACACTTCAGTAAAAATCTTCATCACCTCCTATCGATGAACAATGAACATAACAACGCCGGCCCCCATTTCGGAGGCCGGTGTTACTTTTTGTCTATACCGCTGCAAGTATGCTCATGTTCCTCAGGTCAGGATCTTTTATATGACCATTGATGGACCAGGCGTCCTTTTCGATGTCGTCGCAGAGATTGTCGGATATCCCCTGCTCTCTTGCGCAGCCTGCGGTTGCCGCGCAGACTTCTTCTATCGTGAACATGCGGCTGTCAAAGGAGGCTTCTCCGTTGATGCCGCAGAGGAGATACTCCAGTGGATCCGCAAGCTCCGAAAGCAGCGGCTGCTGCCGCAGTGCCCTGAACACCCATTTGTAGAACGGCGCATAGGCTTTGTTCAGAAGGAAAGCAGCCTGAAGGGCATGCTGCACGAATTCGTTTACCGCGAGCTGGGCGGCTGCATTCTCTTTGTGGCGGGTGCAGCGCTCGAAGTTGTACCTGCCGCTCTGGGACATCATCATAAGGCGCCCGGCAAGCTTCTTGAGCCTGACATCTTCGGGCATGTTCTTAAGTGCGTTTCTGATGGATGTGAATTCGCCATAGCCGTCGTAAAACACTTCGCCGTTTACGGCTTCAGCCAGAGCGTATTCGGGTATCAAAAGCCACTCCGCATAGTTTTCCGGAACATGATCCAGACCAGTCCTTGCGGCAAAGAAATCCGCTGATCTTACAGGCCCGAGCCTTCTTCCTCCGGCAGGAGCCATAAGGCTTCTTTTAAGGCCTCCAAAATCCTTGGGAAGCTCTGAATAAGCCCTCTCGAGAAGAAAAGCAGTGCGCCTGTCCACAACATCCTCGCCGGGAAGGAATATGCAGAAACCCGGCTCCATGTCGTGATCTTTGGAGACTTCGTCGTCAAAGCCGAAGCATTCCGAACCGCTGCCGCATAAGCCGACAGCTATCCTGTCCAAAAGTTCGGGGAACCTTTCTCTGAGCATGGGTTCCCCGTAGACTTCATAATACTGTTTTGAAAGCTCAAGGCCTTTCATAGATCTCCTTTGCCCTGGTCTGCAGGATATCCGCTACCATGAAGAAGCCGTAGTATTCGAAGACCGGGGCGCACTTTTCGCAGTAGAAGGCGTAGTTACCGTCCCGCGGGAGGTCCGCGTCCAGAAGTTCGACCGCCTTTGCGCAGCAGCTGTACGTCTCTTCTTCCGCAGCCTCAAGGCCCTTTTCCATGACGGCAAGATCCGCAAGGTTGAGCCAGGTGACGGCCTGCTCGGCCTCCGAGCCTTTTATCTTGCGCATCTCCTCGAGGGCTCTTCCGAACATTTCGGCAGCCTCCGTGAATCTGCCCAGATCCGCAAGCGTGAGCGCCATGTTGTTATAGAGACC
>CAMYWZ010000035.1 GCA_947302945.1 uncultured Bacillota bacterium | reverse complement strand
TGCGGCACTTCAGGGACGGTCCTTTTGGTGCCGCCGGCACCTGAAGGACCGTCCCCGTGGTGCCGCACCGGGAGAACCGTCCCTGATGGTGCCGTCAATACCTGTTTTCTGATGCGACTGCGTCGCTGTATATCTGTTTGTAGGATGCGTAGCGGCCGGGGGAGATGAAGCCGTCAGTGACGGCCTGCCGGACGGCGCAGCCGGGCTCGGAGAGGTGCCGGCAGTCCGAAAAGCGGCAGCTTCCGGTAAAGCGCGCCACGTCGGGCATCAGCCCGGCGACTTCGTCCGATGCGACGCCCAGGGCGTCGAAGGACGTAAAGCCGGGCGTGTCGAAGAGGAAGAAGCCGTCGCCCGCGAAAAGTTCGCTGTGGCGCGTGGTGTTCCTGCCTCTCTGAAGCTTTCTGCTTATGTCTCCGGTGGCGCTCTTCTGCTCCCCTAAAAGCAGGTTCGCAAGGCTGCTCTTCCCTGCCCCGGAAGGCCCCGCCAGAGCCGCTTTTTTGCCCTTCAGAGCGGCTTTTAAGGCTTCGACGCCCTTTTCCTCCTTGACGCTTATAAAATGCGTCAAACAGGCGTTTTTATAGTATTCGGACAGCTCCGCGAGCTGCTCGTCCTCCGCGAGGTCGGTCTTGTTGACGCAGAGGATGAGCTCGGCGCCTTTCTTCCTTGCGACGACCGTAACGCGGTCGAGCATGAGGAACGACGGCGCCGGGTGCTTCACCGCGGCGACCAGCACCAGCAGCTCCACGTTGGCCACGTGGGGCCTTTCGAAGCTGTTGAGCCTCGGCAGCACCCTGTCCACCGATGCGACCCCCATCTCTGGGGAGCTGGCCGATGGCTGCTGCCCCGGCTCCGCGATCACGGTGATCTCTGCCTCGTCGCCCACCAGGGGCGTTATCCCGTCTTTGCGGAATATCCCTCTTGCGCGGCACTCGTACACTGTGCCCTGCGAATATACGTAGTAAAAGCCTGCGACGGCGCGCGTTATCGTACCCTGCATAGCTATCAGTTCGTCCCGCCGCCGGAGGCCTGGTTTTCGGCAGTGTTCTCCGCCGAGTTCCCGTTCGTCTTCGGGGCTCCGATGCTAACGACTATGTTGATCTTCGTCCCGGAGGGGACTTTGGACCCGGCGCCTATGGACTGGCTTATCACGTAGCCGTCCTCCACGGACGTGCTCTCCTGCTCAACTATGGTGCCTATCGCAAGGCCCGCGTCGTCCAGGGCTCTCTGAGCCTCCGCCAGCGACTTCTGCGTGAGCTTCGGCACTGTTACGTCCTTCTGATCCTGTCCGCTTCCTTCAGGCCCGAGGCTGACGATCAGGTTCACGATGCCGCCTTTGTCCAGATGCACTCCTGCCCCGGGATCCTGCGCCGCCACGTATCCTTTGGCGTACTCGTTCGAGTATCCGCCGGTGGTCTCGCCCACCTTGTATCCGTAGCTTTCGAGTATGGCTCTGGCGTTCTTTTCGGTCTCGCCGAGGACCATGGGAACGACGCTGTCCTCGGGACCGAGGCTTATCGTTACCTTGATGTTCTGCCCTTCGTTGATGGTAGCGTTCTCGCGCGGGCTCTGGCTGAGTATGGTGCCTGCGGCCTTGTCGCTGTTGACCTGCACGTCGACTTCAAGCCCCAACTTGAACTGCTCCAGATACTGCCGCGCGTCGTTATAATCCATGCCCACTATGTAGGGCGTGTCGATTACCTGCGGCTCCTTCTCCTTGTCCAGGTAGCGGTCCACGATGACTATTCCCGTGATCAACAGGGCCAGCGCCACTGCCGCGATTATCGCTGCTTTTATGAGCTTTCTGCGCTTTTCGGCCTTCTTTTCTGCGCGCAGCCTTGCCTTGCGCTCCTCGGCGGTCTCCTCCTGTGTCTTCTCTTCCGTTTCCGCCTTCTTGTTCTGGATTGCCTGCCTCGAGAACTTGACGAAGGAGAGGTCGGTTATGAGCTCGTCGGCCGAGCTGTAGCGGTCTTTCTGGAGCTTTGAGGTGGCCTTCATGACTATGTCCTCAAGGTCCTGCGGGATGTCCGGGTTGATCTTGGAGGGCGGTGTCATGGGCTGGTTCATGTGCTTTAATGCAACGTCCACCGGGGTGTCGCCGTCGAAGGGCACCTGGCCGGTGAGCATCTCGTAGAGCACGATTCCAAGCGAGTAGATGTCCGAGCGCTCATCCACATAGGCTCCGCGGGCCTGCTCGGGCGAGAAATAGTGGATGGAGCCCATGACGGTCTGCTTCTTGACGTTGGTGTCCGCCTCGTCGGGAATGATCTTCTGGGCTATGCCGAAATCGCTGATCTTGGCCACGTCTCCTGCGGAGATGAGCACGTTGTGGGGCTTGACGTCCCTGTGGATCAGCTGGTGCTTGTGTGCTGTCGAAAGAGCCATGGCGATCTGGCGCGTGATGTTCGCGGCGCGCCTTGGATCGAGCGGGGCTTCGCGCTTGATGACCTCGGAGAGGGGCTCGCCTTCGACGAGTTCCATGACTATGTAGTAGATGTTGCCTTCGCGGCCGACGTCGTAGACGTTGACGATGTTGGGGTCCACGATGCTGGCGGCCAGCTGGGATTCCCTGCGGAAGCTCTCGACGAACTTGTTGTCGGTGGTGAACTCGGGGCGGAGTATTTTAATAGCAACGCTGCGGGACAGCAGCCGGTCCTTTGCTCTGAACACGACAGCCATTCCGCCTTCGCCTATCTTCCCTATGAGTTCGTATCTTCCTGCGAGTACCCTTGCAGCCACTTTGGCTCCTTATACCTGCTTCCCGGAACTTCTCCGGGCTGTTATTTGCTTACTGTATCCTGATGCAGACGACGGTGATGTTGTCTTCGCCGCCGTTGATGTTCGCGAGGTCCACGAGGGCGCGCGACAGGCCGTGCATGGTCTTGGCGCGGCTGGCAAGCCTTGCGATCTCGGGCTCCGGGACCATCCCATAGAGGCCGTCCGTGCAGAGGATTATGGTGTCTTTGGGATAGGTGTCGAAGGTGTAGAAATCCGGCTTTATTATGGGTTCGCCGCCCACGGCTCTGGTGATGACGTGCTTGTCGGGGTGGAATTCCGCCTGGCCTTCGCTGATCTCGCCGCGGTCTATCATTTCCTGGACCAGGGTGTGGTCCGAGGTGATCTGCATTATCTTTTCATCGCGCACGAGGTAGGCGCGGCTGTCGCCTACGTTGACGACGTAGGCCTTGCTGTCGCGCAGGTAGCACAAAAGCGCAGTGGTGGCCATGCCTTTGTTCATGTACTCGCTGCTTGCTTTTTTGAATATGAGCTCGTTGGCGCCGGCCAGCAGGCTCGTGAAGTAGGCCTTCAGCTCCGTGCCCGTGCGCACCTGCCCTATCGGGTGCAGCGCCGCGAACTGGGCCATGTAGCCTACGGCCGTGCGGCTCGCAAGCTCGCCGCTGTTCTGGCCTCCGACGCCGTCGGCCACCATATAGAGGTTGCGGTCGGGCAGCACGAAGACCGAATCCTCGTTGTCCGTCCTCGAAACACCCTTATCAGTCTTAAAACCCACGCTGATCATACTATCTCCTTCTAAACACGCAGATGTAGAAGCCGTCGGGGCCTCCGTCCTGCGGGAAGAGCTGCAGCTCCTTTTCGATGGAGAGCTGCGGGCCCTGCCGGCCTGAAAGCTCTGCGAGCACGCGTCTTACGAGCTCTTCGTTCTCAGCCGGGTCGACGGTGCAGGTGCTGTACAGCAGGCGGCCTCCGTTTTTGAGATACCTGGCCGAGTTCAACATAATATTATACTGTATTTTTGTCAGTTCCTCAAGAGACTTTGCGGCTTCGGCTGCGCTTTGCTCTTTCAGCTTGATCTCCGGGTTGCGCCTGAGCGTTCCCAGCCCGCTGCACGGCACGTCCGCGATGACGCAGTCCGCCCTGCCCTCCAGCTGGGGCATGAAGACCGAAGAATCCGCAGTCTGCAGCGTAATGAATGGCTGAGCGCCTGACTGCTGATCTGCCGGGCTCTGGATGTCTGCTGAGAAGCCGAGCCTTTGGGCCTCTTTTCTGATGAGTTCTACACGGTGAGGGTAGACGTCGAAGGCCAGGATGGAGCCTTGGCCATTCATGAGCTCGGCGGCGCAGCAGGTCTTGCCGCCGGGGGCCGCGCAGAGGTCGAAGACCGTGTCGCCCGGCCCCGGGCCGAGCATCTCGACTGCAAGCGCCGAGGCCTCGCCCTGCACCGAAAACAGGCCGTTCCTGTATTCCTGCGTGTCCAGAAGGCCGCTTCCGCTGACCGTCAGGCAGAGCTTCGAAAGCCCCGTCGGAGCCGCATCAAATCCAAGTGCAGTTAGGCGCTCCGCAAGCTCATCCCTGCTGCCTTTTGCCGTGTTGACTCTGATGGTGAGCGGCGCCGGCGTATTGCTTGCTTTCAGCAACGCCTCGGTCTTTTCCGGCCCATAGACGCGGGTCCAAAGATCGATGATCCACTGGGCGCAGGAATAGCGGGTGGAAAGGCCGTCGTCGAGGAGCCTTTTGCCGTCACGCTGAAAGGACCGCAGGACCGCATTTATGAAGCCCTCCCGGCCTTTCATGAACGCTTTTGCGAGTGTCACAGTCTCGCTGACCGCTGCATGGTCCGCCACTCCGTCCATGAACGCTATCTGGTAAAAACCCATCCTAAGGATCACCCGGTCCGCCGCCGAAAGCTTCGGTTTTTTCAAAAACCTCGCGATGTTATAGTCCAGAAGCTTCTGCTGCCTGATGCACCCATATACCAGTTCCCGCACGAAAGCAGGGCTGCCGGCGCCTTCCTTCGCGA
Source organism: uncultured Bacillota bacterium (assembly GCA_947302945.1). Lineage (GTDB taxonomy): Bacteria > Bacillota > Clostridia > Peptostreptococcales > Anaerovoracaceae > RUG13409. Next base: position 3,734 of record CAMYWZ010000035.1, on the reverse strand, counting down.
TGTGCTCCGAAAGCGCCAGATTGGCCCACTTGCCGTTTTCCTCTATGTCCTTAAGCACCAGAAAGGCTGTCCGCCTGTCCCTGTCCATCGTCCCTCCGCGCTGCTATCGTCCGAGTACTGTGCCGGGCTGGAGTTTGTTGCCGAGGAGCCAGGCGGAGACGTCCATGGCTTTTTTGCCGGGCATCTGGATGTTGGTGAGGAGGACGCTGCCGTCGCCGCAGGCGACCTCGATGCCGCGCTTGTCGGCGGAGAGGACGGTGCCGGGGGCGGGCGCAGCGCCGCGGGCGGAGAGCTCCTGCTCGAGCTGAGCGCGGCTGCGGCCGAGGACGGCCTTGTGGACCTTCATGACCTGGCCGCCGAGCGTGGTCGAGGCGGTGGGCCAGGAATTGAAGCCCCTCACAAGGCAGCAGATCTCTTTGGCGGTCTTCGAGAAATCGATGACCCCTTCCTCTTTGAAGACCATCGGCGCGTAGCTTGCCTTCGAGTCGTCCTGGCGGACACAGACGATGCTGCCGTCCGCGATCTTCGGCAGGACCTCGCATATCATGCGCGCGCCAAGCGCGGCCAGCTCCTCGTGGAGCTCGGCCGTGGTCTTCTCTCCTATGCAGACGGCCTCCTGGGCCAGCATGTCGCCGGTGTCCAGGCCCTCCGCCATGCACATTATCGTGACGCCTGTCTTCTCGCAGCCGTCGATCACCGCCCTGTGTATCGGGGCGGCTCCTCTGTAAGCCGGAAGCAGCGAGGCATGGATGTTTATGCAGCCGTATTTCGGTGTCTCGAGCACCTCTTTGGGCAGCACTTTGCCGTAGGCCGCGACCACGATGACGTCCGGAGCCAGAGCGCGGAGCTTCTCAAAAAACTCCTCGTTGCCCCTGAGCTTTTCCGGCGTCTCCGTTGGAATTCCAAGCTCCGCCGCCCTCATCCTGACCGGACAGCACTGCATCTTTTTGCCTCTGTCCTTGGGACGGTCCGCCTTGGTGACAGCCAATACTATATCGTGCCCTGCCGCGTGCAGAGCCTCGAGCGCGGGCACCGCGAAATCCGGGGTGCCCATGTAAACTATCTTCATTCGTCCTCCTTGGGGATGTGGACGTTATCCGCCTTGGCCGTGTAGAGTATGCCGTCCAGGTGGTCGTACTCGTGCATGAAGGCTCTGGCCAGAAGGCCCTCGCCCTCGTATTCAACGGGCTTGCCGTTTCTGTCGATGCCTCTGATCTTCACGTGCTCCGGTCTGTGGACGTTGCCGACGTAGCCGGGCACCGACAGGCAGCCCTCCTCGCCGTACTGGTCGCCGTCGGCTTCGACGACTTCGGGGTTGATGAGCTCGAAGAGCTTCCCCTCCTCCACTTCCACTATGAATATGCGGCGCAGCACCCCGACCTGAGGCGCGGCAAGGCCGACACCGCTTGCGGCGTGCATGGTGTCCGCCATGTCGTCGAGTATGGTGCGTATGCGGTCTGTGACTTCGGTCACCGGGCGGCTCTTCTTGGCGAGCGTCGGATCCCCTTCTCTGAGTATGTTTCTGAGTGCCATGATCCCTCCTGGGTTATATTGCGCCCTCGTTCACAGGAACGAGAACGGGTTGATATCTACTGTTAAAAGCTGCGCGACCTTTTTCTGCTTCGCGTAGGTCTCGCGAAGGCCGCGGATCGCGAGGCTGGTGATCCTTCGGCCGCCGGCCGGCGATTTGATGAGTATCTGGTAGCGGAACATGCCGCTCTCCTTGATAAGGACTCCAGGCGCCGGTCCAAGAACGTGCACGCTTTCCGGAAGCTTCTTCCTGAGCCAGACGGCGCAGCGCTTTGCGGAATCGAACGCCGTCTGCTCGTCCGGATCCTGAACCACCAGCTGGTAAATGTCCGAAAACGGCGGGTAGGACGCCTTCCTCCTGAGCTCTATCTCGCGCCTGTAAAAGCCTTCGTAATCGTGCCTTGCGGCGAACTGAAGGGCCGCCGCGTCCGGGCTGTAGGTCTGGATGATGACACGTCCGGGGGCGTCGCCCCTGCCGGCTCTTCCGGCCGCCTGCGTGACGAGCTGGAAAGTCCTTTCCGCGCTGCGGAAGTCGGGCACGTTCAGCGTGACGTCCGCCGAGATGACTCCGACAAGCCCGACGCCTGCAAAATCAAGGCCTTTGGCCACCAGCTGCGTGCCTATGAGTATGTCTGTTTTACCTTTTTCGAAGGCGGCGAGCGCCGCTTCGAGCTGGCCCTTCTTTTTGATGGTGTCCAGGTCCAGCCTGGCCGCCGAGGCATCCGGGAAGAGCTCGCGGACCTTCTCTTCGACCTGCTCGGTACCGGCGCCGAAGCGCCCTATCACCTTGCTGCCGCACTGCGGGCAGACTGCCGGTGCGGTCTGCTTCCTGCCGCAGTAGTGGCAGATCATGCTGCCTTCGGCGCGGTGATATGTCATCGCGATGCCGCACTCCGGGCAGCGCACCGTGTGGCCGCACTCCCTGCACGAAACATACGACGAGTACCCGCGCCTGTTGAGGAAGAGTATTACCTGCTTCTTCTGCGCGAGGCACTCGCTGATGCCTTCGGCCAGCTTCTTCGAAAAAAGGCTGCGGTTTCCGGCCTTCACCTCGGCCGTCATATCTACGATCTCCGCCTTCGGCAGAGGGTTGCTGTTGTATCTTTCGGGGAGCGTGAGCCTTGTGAAAAGGCCGCTCTCGCTTCTGTAAAAGTCCGTGACCGAGGGAGTGGCGCTTCCGAGGACTATGGGCGCGCCGTAGTGCTTCGCCCTCTTTTCGGCAAGCTCGAGAGTGTCGTACTTGGGGCTCTTGTCGGACTTGTAGGAGGTCTCGTGTTCCTCGTCCATGACCACGAGCCCAAGGCTTTTTACCGGCGCGAAGACCGCCGACCTGGCGCCTATCACCAGGCTGACTTCGCCGCTCTGGATGCGCCTGTACTGCTCGGCGCGCTGCGCCGGCGTGAGCTTGCTGTGCAGCACCGCTACGCTCCCCTTGCCGAAGCGGCTCATGAAGCGGCTGACGAGCTGCGGCGTGAGCGAGATCTCCGGCACCATGATGATGCCCTGCCGGCCTGACGCGACGACGCTCTGCATCGCCTGCAGATAGACCTCCGTCTTGCCGCTGCCGGTGACACCGTGCAGCAGGAAGATGCGGTTCTCGCGCTCTTCGAGCGCCCTGCGGATCTGCGCAAGAGCCTCCGCCTGCGGCGCCGTGAGCGCCTTCGGCGCGGACGGCGCCGGCTCCAGATCCGCGAACGGATCCTTGCTCTTCCTCTTCACCTCCGACACCGGCAGGAAACACCTGACGGCCTCGATGTAGCGGCAGAGGAAGCGGTCGCGCATCCAGAGCGCGGTCTGCACCGCCTCTTCGGAAAGCTCCGTCCCGGGCACTATCTCCCGGATCTGCTTGAAGCGCTTTACCCCCTCCGGCGGCCTGTCCAGCACCCTGGCCACGCAGCCTTCGGTGTTCTTGTTATGTATCGTAAACGGCACTATGACCTTCTGCCCCGGCCTGATATCCTCAAGCTCAGTGCTGTAGGTATAGAGCACGTCTGTAGCATCTGTGTTGTTGTCAACGATAACGTCGCAATATCTCAACTGCTTACTCCTGTCCGGCACCATCAGGGACGGTTCTTTTGGTGCTGTTTCTAAGCCAATTGCATCAACTTTCAGCAATTTTTAAATGTTGATGCAAACACCCGATTTTTCCTTGCATCAATTCCCGGTAATTCGTAATTGTTGATGCAATATGCCTCAGCCGCTCC
>CAMYWZ010000034.1 GCA_947302945.1 uncultured Bacillota bacterium | reverse complement strand
CTTCCTATTTGCCTTCCCCCTTGGGGGAAGGTGGCGCGCAGCGCCGGATGAGGCATCACGCGCTCAGTCCGGATGATTGATGTAATACGTGAGTGCCTGCAGGCTGTCGGACAGATGCATGTTGATTATGCTCTTGCCCTTGATGACCATCTCCGTCATGGAGAAGTTCCAGATGCCTTTTACCGAGGACTTTGCTAAAAGCTCGCTGACCCTTTCGGCCTGGTCGGCCGGGATGGTGAGCACAACGATGTCTATGCCGCCCGCGAGGATCTTCTCGTTGAATTCATCCTCGCCCACGACCGTAACACCGGCGATCTGCCTGCCCTGAAGCTCGGGACGTATGTCGCAGAGGGCTGCGATCTTATAGTTTGGTTCGTTTGCGACGAGATAGTTTATGAGCGCCTGGCCCAGGCGGCCGCAGCCGATGAAGGCCATATTGTAGGTCTTGTCCAGGCCGAGGATCTCTCCCAGCCTGTTTTCCAGCTCTTCCACTCCGTAGCCGTAGCCCTGCTGGCCGAAGCCGCCGAAGTGGTTGAGATCCTGGCGTATCTGCGACGCCGTGACGTCCATGATCTCTCCGAGCTGTTTGGATGAAACTTTGTCTGTGCCGTTTTCCCTGAGCGTCTTCAGGAATCTCCTGTACCTTGGCAGCCTTTTTATGACCGCATCCGAAACATAATGTACCATCTGTGCCTGTCTCTCCGTTTTCTGCAGCACCTGCTGCAAATCGTCATCTTTTTGTCAATTTATTTTATCACTATTGTTTTCCTGTTACAAGCGGAGATTATATGATAATATAGTCGTTATGAGTGTACTTTCCGCATTACAGATAAATAAAACGTTCATTACGGAGACGGTGCTCGAGGACGTCAGCTTTACCGTGAACAAGGGAGACCGCATAGGGGTGGTCGGCGCCAACGGAGCCGGCAAATCCACGCTTTTCAAGATAATCACCGGGGAAATGGCCGCCGACGAGGGCAGCATTTCCACGGCGAAGGACCTCACCGTGGGCTATCTTAAGCAGCGCGAGCACTTCCCGGACGGAAACACGGTGTTTGAAACACTGATGGCCCTTGGGGAAGAGCCCGCTGCCAAAAGAGGCTCTCTGGCCGGGTCTACTCTGGCTGAGCGCTTTGAGGAGCTCCATGGCTACAGCTTCGACCGCGCCGCGAAGGGCATCCTGATCTCGCTGGGCTTTGAGCAGTCTGCTTTTGACCAGCAGGTCGAAGCGCTGTCCGGCGGCGAGAAGACGCGTCTGGCGCTCGGCGCCATGCTGCTGAGAGAGCCGGACCTGATGCTCCTGGACGAGCCCACGAACCATCTGGACATCCCCACTTTAAAGTGGCTCGAGGGTTACCTTGCGGGCTACCGCGGAACACTGATGATAATCAGCCACGACCGCTACTTCCTCGACAAATGCGTAAGCCGCATCTTCGAGATAGAAAACTGCCATCTGAAGTGCTACGAGGGCAACTACACCCGCTACAAGGAACTTAAGCAGCTCCAGTACGAGATAGACCTCAAGCACTACGAGCAGCAGTCGCAGGAGATAAAGCATCAGGAAGAGCTGATCGCGCGCTACAAAGGGCGCGGCACGGAAAAGCTCATAAAAAGGGCGCAGTCGCGCGAGAAGAGGCTTGCGCACGTCGAAAGGCTCGAAAAGCCGGTGATGCTCTCCGAGACTTTAAAGATCAACTTCTCCGAAAAGCTGGCTTCCGGAAACGACGTGGTGTTCGCGGAAGGACTCAGCTTTTCGTACCCCGGCGGGAGGACGCTTTTTAAGAACGTCGGGCTGGACATAAAGAAGCAGGACCGCATCTGCCTTGTCGGCAGCAACGGCATAGGAAAGACCACCCTGCTAAAGATTATCCTCGGGCAGCTGAGGCCGGACGGCGGACGGATAAGGCTGGGGCAGAACGTCATCCCCGGCTACTACGACCAGGAGCAGCGCGGACTGGATCCCGAAAGCACTGTGCTGGACGAGCTTCACCGCGTGTACTTCAAATACGACCTTACGGATCTGCGCAAGATCCTGGGGAGCTTCCTGTTCCGCGGGGACGACGTCTTCAAGAAGGTGAAGGACCTCGCCGGAGGCGAAAAGGCCAGGCTGTCGCTCCTTAAGCTGATGATGTCGGGGGCGAATCTGCTGATCTTCGACGAGCCCACGAACCACCTGGACATCGCGGCCAAGGAAGTCTTCGAGGACGCGGTGATGAAGTTCCCGGGGACCATCATAATAGTAAGCCACGACCGTTACCTGCTGCAGCACGTGCCGACGGCAATACTGGAGCTGACGGAGGACGGGATAGTCAGGTATCCGGGAAAATACGATTATTACGAGGAGAAGCGAGGCTCGCTGGAGCGGGGGAAGGACGGCGCCGAAGGCGACGTCCGCAGCGAAGGCGAGAAGGCGGAAAAGGCCGGAAAACCGGAGGTTTCCGGGGCTTCCGGGGCTGCAACTGATACTCAGTTGCAGGGCGCTGAGGCGTTTCGGGCGCGGAAAGCGGCGGACGCGGCGGCGCGGAAGGCGGCGAAGCGCCTGGAGCAGGCGGAGGCCGCCGTGCAGGCCGCCGAGGACGCCGTCCGCACCCTCGAATCCGAGCTCTGCAAGCCCGAGATCTTCTCCGATCCGGCCAAAGCCGCCGAGACCGCAAAGGCCCTCGAGGACGCCAAGGCCGCCCTCGACGACGCCTACTGGAACTGGATGGAGCTGCAGTAATGCGCTGCGGCCTTAATAGAAAGGTATCCGAACATGAAGACATCAAATAAAAAAACAGTCCTGAAGCTGCTCGCTGTGCTGCTGGTCCTGCTGACAGCGCTGGCGCCTGCGGCCGCCTTCGCCGAAGGCGATGACGCTCCGGTGCTCCTCTCCTCCGGAGACGGCGCTCCCGCCGCGTCCTCAGACGGCGGCGACGGCGCCACCTACACCATCCCCGAGGACGCCGAAGACGGCAAAATGTACATCCTTGGAAACCCCGACACCTCCACCTCGGACCCCGTCCTCACCACAGGCACCGAGACGCCAGAGGGCCAGTCTGACTCGCAGGACGCCACCTCAGGCCTCTCCGAAGAGGAGCTCGCGCGCCGCAAGGAGATCTACACCATGGTCACGCTCATAGCCATGGCCGCGATAATAGTAGGTCTGCGCGAAAAGCGCAACCGGAGGTAGCCCCGTGAAGCTCAGGACCGTCAAAGGCTTATATCTGGTCGGACTCGGAGTGGGACTCATCATCACGATCATCGGCGGTACTGTTTTCCACAATGAGACGGTCATATGGATAGGCGGAGGCATCATGCTCGCAGGCATAGTCTTCCACCTGATCTTCTACCGCTGCCCTCACTGCAGGACCTACCTCTTCAGAAACAACGGCGAGTTCTGCCAGCACTGCGGCAAAGCCCTGTTCGACGACGAGGAATGACCTTCCTCTTAAGCCTTCCCCTTCAGGGGAAGGTGGTCCGAAGGACCGGATGAGGTACGCTTCACAACCTTGATTTAAGTATCTGTTTTGATTATAATTACTCCACTTACTCTATACTTTGAAAGGCGGGCCGCATTATGAAGAATACTGCCAAAGGATCTAAGAAAAACCCGAAACTGGCGCTAATTCTGGCGCCGGTCTTCGTGGTGGCTGTCGTGCTGATCTTAGGCGCTCAGAACCATTTCGAGCCGGACGAAGGCTACGTGCCCGGCGCGTACGCCACGATACTGTCGCTGGCGCCCCCGATAGTGGCCATAGTGCTGGCGCTGATCACCAAGGAGGTCTACAGCGCGCTCTTCGTGGGTATCGCAGTAGGCGCTCTGCTGTACGCCGGCGGCAACCTTGAGCTTGCCTACAACACCCTGCTCTACTCCGAAGCAGGCGGCCTGGTGGTCAATCTTACTGACCTCTCGCACGCAGGAATACTGGTATTTGTTATTATATTAGGCGGACTGGTCGTTTTAATGAACAAATCCGGCTCGGCGGAGGCCTTCGGGCGCTGGGCTAAGAAGCACATACACAGCCGTGTAGGCGCGCAGCTGGCCACGGTCCTGATGGGCATACTGATCTTCGTGGACGACGGCTTCAACTGCATGACCGTAGGCTCGGTCATGCGCCCCATAACCGACAGCTACAAAGTGTCGAGGGCCAAGCTGGCCTACATCATCGACGCCACGGCGGCCCCGATCTGCATCATCGCCCCGATCTCAAGCTGGGCCGCGGCGGTCTCCTACGCTGTGCCCGAATCCATGAACATCAACGGCTTCGCGATGTTCATCAACACCATCCCGTACAATCTTTACGCTCTGGTCACCCTCGCCATGCTGATAGGCCTGACGCTGATCAAGGTCGATTTCGGCCCCATGAAGCTCCACGAGACCAACGCCGCTAAGGGGGACCTCTTCACAAGCGGGGATCATCCCTACGACGAGGAGGACACGCAGAACGCCGTTCCCAACTCCAGAGTCTCCAACCTGGTCATCCCTGTGGTCGCGCTGATCGTAAGCTGCATAATAGGAATGCTCTACACCGGCGGATTCTTCAGCGGCGAGACCCTCATCAACGCCTTCGCGAACGCGGACTCCGCAAGGGGCCTCGTGATGGGCAGCCTCTTCACGCTGCTGCTCACGTTCATACTTTACATCGCCGGCGGAGTCATGAGTTTTGAGGACTTCATGGGCTGCCTGCCCGCGGGCTTCCGCTCCATGTGCGCGCCCATGATAATACTCGTCCTTTCCTGGAACCTGTCAGGAATGACGGGGCTTCTGGGCGCCGCCGACTTCATCCACGGCGTGATGGAGAGCTCCGCAGCCGGCCTTGCGATGTTCCTTCCGTTCATCGTCTTCGTCGTCTCGGTCTTCCTGGCCTTTTCGACCGGCACCAGCTGGGGCACCTTCACGATACTCATACCCATAGTCTGCAGCGTGTTCGCCTCGCAGCACGAGATGCTGGTGATCTCCATCTCGGCCTGCCTTGCCGGCGCGGTCTGCGGCGACCACTGCTCGCCTATCTCCGACACCACGATCATGAGTTCCGCCGGAGCGCACTGCAACCACATGAACCACGTCACCACGCAGCTGCCATACGCCCTTACGGCCGCGGGCGTCAGCGCAGTCGGCTACCTGATCGCGGGCATCATCGGCTACAACGCGGGCAACGCCCTGGCCATGATAGCCACGCCCATCACCCTCGCCCTGATGATAGCCGTGCTGCTTGTGATAAAAAAGCTCCGCAAGGGCTGATATATCTGCTATAATAAGATTTAACCCACATCCAAGTTCAAAAGGAGGACTGCCATGGAAATGAAATTTTACAGATGCGCAAAGTGCGGCCAGATCGTCGCCATAGTCAATAAGAAACCCTGCCCGGTCATGTGCTGCGGACAGCCCATGGAGCAGATCATCCCCGGCACCACCGACGCTTCCGTCGAGAAGCACGTTCCGGTCTGCGAAGTCAGGGACGGCATCGTCACCGTTACCGTAGGCTCCGTGGAGCATCCGATGATACCGGAGCACTACATCGAGTGGATAGCCATCCGCACCACCTTCGGCAACCAAAGAAAAGCCTTAAGGCCCGGCCAGGCACCCAAGGCGCAGTTCGCGCTGCTGCCCGGAGAAGAGCTCGTAGAGGCTTACGCTTACTGCAACCTGCACGACCTCTGGAAGTCATAAAAACATACTAAGGGGGCCCTTTCCGGGGCCCCTGTTTTTTTGTTTTATCGGTATTTGTTATAGGTAACGGGCTTTTTCCTCCGTCAGGACCCATACCCCAAAAGTGCCGAAAAATAAACCTATCAATTTGGTAGGTAAATTGCATTTTCCGGTTTAATTCCTGCGGATGCTATGCTATAATGTGTTACTATCTTTTTTCAGAGGTGCTGATGAGAGAAAATGAGCTCTTCAGAAGAACAGACGAAACCATAGCGCGTGAGACTCTCACCGGAGAGCGCGCTTTGTTCCGTGGAAAAAACCTCACCATAAACGAATGCATTTTCGATGACGGCGAAAGCCCGCTGAAAGAAAGTGAAAACATCACTGTAAACACCAGCCTCTTCCGCTGGAAATACCCCCTATGGTACAGCAGAAACGTGCAGGTGAACGGATGCTCCTTCTTCGATATGGCCCGGGCCGGCATCTGGTACACTCAGGATATAAGATTTGCGGACTGCATGTTTGAAGCGCCCAAGGCCTTGAGGCGCTGCCGCGGCGTAGACCTCAAAAACGTCAGCTTTTCCAACGCAGCCGAGACGCTGTGGTTCTGCGATGGCGTAAGCCTTGAAAATGTAGTCGCAAAGGGCGACTATTTCGCGTTAGGTACTGACAACGTAAAGGCCCGGGGGCTGCAGCTGTTCGGAAACTACTGCTTCGACGGCTCAAAAAACGTCCTAATAGAGGATTCGCGCCTGCTCTCAAAGGACAGCTTCTGGAACAGCCGGAACGTTACAGTACGAGGGTGCTTCATATCCGGAGAATATCTGGGCTGGAACGCGAAGGGCCTGGTGTTCGAGAACTGCACCATCGAGAGCCTTCAGGGACTTTGCTACATAGACGGGCTCATAATGAGGAACTGCAGGCTCATCAACACAACGCTTGCTTTCGAATACTCCACCGTAGACGCTGATATCGCCGGCGGCATCGACAGCGTACTGAACCCCTGCGGCGGCATCATACGCGCTGAAAGCATAGGCGAACTGATCATAGAAAAGGACAAGGTGGACCCGTCCGCCACGAAGATAATTGTAAGGTAAGGCAGGACCTGTAAAGACATGGCTTATGATTTCGACAAGATCACAGACCGCAGCGGCACCTGGAGCATCAAGTGGGATGCGGCAGGCAAAGCGCTTCCGATGTGGGTCGCAGACATGGACTTTAAGACCGCACCGGAGATCATCAGCGCCATACAGGAGCGGGCCGCGCACGGCATCTACGGCTACACGGATCTGCCGGATGAATGGCGCAGCGCTTACGTTAATTGGTGGAAGGACAGACACGGGCTTGCGATAGGACCGGACTGGCTGGTCTTCGCCTCCGGCGTGGTCCCGGCCATATCCAGTATGGTCAGAAAGCTCACCACCCCCGGAGAAAAGGTGCTGATCCAGACACCTGTGTACAATATATTTTACAATTGTATATTAAACAATGGCAGGGAGGTGCTTGAAAGCCCACTCCGGCTCTGTGAGGGCCCTCTGCGCTACGAAATAGACTTCGAAGACCTTGCTGAAAAGCTCGCCGACCCGCAGTGCAGCCTGATGCTTCTGTGCAACCCTCAGAACCCCTCGGGCCGCATCTGGACCAGAGAGGAGCTGACCCGCGTCGCCGAGCTTGCGGCGGAAAACAGCGTCACCGTCATCTCGGACGAGATCCACTGCGACCTCACCGACCCGGGCTTTGAGTACGTGCCCTTCGCTTCGGTCTCGGAAACTGCGCGCCGCATAAGCGCCACCTGCATCGCGCCTACGAAGACTTTCAACCTGGCGGGGCTCCACAGCTCTGCAGTATTCGCCGAGGACCGCTTCCTCCGCCACAGGATATGGCGCGGCATCAACACGGACGACCTCGGAGAGCCCGGCTGCTTCGCACCCATAGCTACCATCACTGCCTTCGAAAAAGGCGGGCCCTGGCTGTCGGAGCTTACCGCATATATATCCGAAAACCGCAGGACACTCGAGGCCTTCCTCGAAAAAGATCTGCCTCAGATAAGGCTCATGGAAGGCCACGCTACATACCTCGGCTGGCTCGATGTCAAAATGGTGTCAGAAGACGACAGGCCGCTGCAGAAGTTCCTCAGGGAAGAGGCAAAGCTCTTCGTCTCAGCAGGCAGCGCCTACGGGGCCGCGGGCCGCGGATTCCTGCGCATCAACCTCGCCTGTCCGAAAGGCCAGCTTAAAGAAGCCCTGCTCCGCCTGAAAACCGGCGTACAGGCATTCGAAAAACAATAAACTTCAAAGGAGGATCACATGCCTATCAGAATACCCAACGACCTTCCGGCAACCCAGACGCTCAAAAACGAGAACATCTTCGTGATGGACTCGGCCAGAGCCGTCAGCCAGGACATACGCCCCCTGCACATACTCATACTCAACCTGATGCCTACCAAGATAGTCACCGAGACGCAGCTGGCAAGGCTTCTGGGCAACACGCCGCTTCAGATCGAGATGGAGCTGCTTAAAGTCAGCCACGAAGCCAAACACGTCACGGCCGAGCACATGCTGGCCTTCTACAAGACCTTCGACCAGGTGAAGGACAACTATTACGACGGCATGGTCATCACCGGCGCGCCGGTGGAGCATCTGGCCTTCGAGGAGGTTGACTACTGGGATGAGCTCTGCGAGATCATGGAATGGTCGCTTTCGCACGTCTACAGCACCTTCCACATCTGCTGGGGCGCGCAGGCGGGGCTTTACTACCACTACGGCATAGGCAAGGTGGCGCTGCCCAAGAAGATGTTCGGCGTATTCAGGCACACCGTCACACACAAGGGGTCCATACTGTTCCGCGGCTTCGACGACGTGTTCCTCGCGCCGCATTCGCGCCACA
>CAMYWZ010000033.1 GCA_947302945.1 uncultured Bacillota bacterium | reverse complement strand
GAGCATCACTGCGCCTACCATGGCAGCAAAATGCACGGAGGTATCGGCAAACAGTATCGCGACAAGATGATGCTGGTCCAGAATGCCCCAGAGCAGGTCGGTGACATAATAGCACATTACGCCCATGAGGAATAAACGGTAGTTCCTATGGGTCCTTGTAATGGCGCGCCCGTCCCGGCTCCAGAAAATATCCCGGTTTATGATGACAAGTATGATGCTTGCGAGAATACCTATGATCGAGTAAGTCACTTTGAGCTGCTGTTCCTTCGTTTATCTCAAGGAATTGATCGAATCTATTATATCATATTTACTGCTTCAGCAGGCTTTTGATGTCTTCCAAAGTTTCGGCAAAGCTGATCTTTCGCTGCCCTTCGGCGGTCGAGAGGCCTGCTTCCGCCATGCGCGCCAGCTGGGTTTTAAGGCCGCTGTAGTAGCCGTTCAGGTCGTATAATATGCATGGGGCCTCAAGGTGCCCGAGGTAGACTTTGGACATGATCTCGGCTATCTCCTCGAGCGTGCCTGTGCCGCCCGGGAAGGCTATGAAAGCGTCGCCGAGCTCTATCATCTTTGCCTTGCGCTCCGTCATGCCCGGCGTGACTATCAGCTGGGTAATGTCATCGTAGATAAGGCCGGCGCTCACGAAAAACTCCGGCTCCACGCCGATGACGCGGCCTCCGGCCTTCAGGACGCTTTCCGCCAGCACTCCCATCAGGCCGCACTTTGATCCTCCGTAGATGAGCGTGTGGCCGCAGCTTCCTATCCAGCTGCCGAGCTTTCGGGCCTCCTGCGCAAGATTTGGTTCTTTTCCGTCATTTGCTCCGAGATATACAGTAATATTCATGTTTTATACAGCCCCTATCTCTGTGTATATCATCCCGTGTTTTCCGCGGTCGGAGCGCATAAGGCTGATGTGATCGACGGTCATCTGAGCCGGGTGGACGTAGAGGCATTCGGGCTCTGCGCCGTCGTACCTTGCCTTGCGGAGGAGGGTGATATGGGGGACAAAACGCTTCTTATCGAAGGGTATCCCCGCATCCGCAAGCGCATGGCGCACCTGTTTTACCAGGCTGTAAAGCGGTTCTGAGCCCTTAAGCCCTGCCCACCACAGATCCCCGAAGCGCCCCACGCCATCAAGAGACAAGCTGAAGGGCTTTACCTTCACGTTCTGCAGCGCGTCAAGAACCGGCTGGGCATCCGGGTACTCGCCGATGAAAGCCACGGTCAGGTGCATGTTCTCCTCGCGTGTGTAATTGCCGCGCACGCCGCAAAACTGCAAGTCTCCCTGCAGGCCCGTAAGGGCATCTTTCATCTCGTCATTTAGTTTTATCGCTATGAAAAGCCTCATGATCCTCCACTCGTCTTTTACCGGCCTGTCCCCTGCCTGTACTCGTCCAGGACCTTTTCAGGAGCTTTGGATCGTCGGTCATGATGGCGTCGGCGCCGAGGTCGATCAGGGTGCGCATGTCATCCTCATCGTTGATGGTCCAGTACTGGACGGCTATGTTGCGCCTGTGGGCGCGGTCTATTATCGTCTGCCTTACGAGGTCCAGCTTGACGCCCTTGATGGTGTACGACATCGGGATCTGCAGGCAGGTGAAGTCCACGTCGGCAAACAGGTTGACGCGGAAAAGCTGCGTGATAATGAACTTGGCAGCGCCAGAAGTCGATGCGCCCCGCATCAGCGTGGGATGGTTCTTCTGCAGATCGTCCTCGATGGCCGGATGGAAGGTGCCTACAACAAGGTTGTTCTTGTAGTCCGGGAAGCGCTCGGTGAGGGTCTTGTCTATTATCTCGGCTGCCGCAAAACCTGTCTCGCCGTCGTTCTTGATCTCTACTATGAAAAGCAGGTCTTTGCGGGTGCTGTAGAATTCCTCAAGAAGTTCGTGGAACTCCAGTATTTTCAAGCCTTTTGCGACCTGCTCAACCTCGGAAAGATCCCTGTATATGTACTTGCCGCTGTCCGGATCCTTAAAGTTGTAGCCCATATTGTAGGTGCGAAGCTCCGCCAGAGTGTGCTCGGCTATGACTACCTTTTCGGCGTTTTCAGGGCAGGCCATGCGGTTGATGGTCGAGTCGTGGCTGTAGACGAGGTGGCCGTCGCTGGTCATCCAAAGGTCCGTCTCGCATATCTGTATGCCGTACTCGTTCACTGCGGCGCGGAAAGCCATGAGGGTGTTCTCCGGGTTGCTGACCCCTCCGCCCCTGTGAGCGGCTATCATCGGCAGCTCCCCGTCCTTTTTGACAAATGGGTTGTTATCAGTGACTTTTGACGGCGGGATGATGTTGATGACCGCGATGAATACCGCGGTCACTGCAATTATGCACAGCAGGATCTTAAGGCCCCTGCGTTTTTTCTTCTGTTTAGACATGTTTTTTACCTCAGGTGGGACGGCGCCGCCAGCCGGCGCTTGTCTTTTATCCATTATGAACAAAAATCTCAAAAAAGTAAAGGACGCGGTGCAAGTTGTTGAGTCCGCGCGAAAAACTGTGTTATACTTTAACTGACGGAGGACACAAGACCATGAAAAAAGTACTCGTTGTCATAGACATGCAAAACGATTTCATCGACGGCGCCCTCGGCACCAAAGAGGCCCTGGCGATAGTCGAAAACGTCAAAAGCAAGATAAAGAACTACCCGCCCGAGGCGGTCTACGCCACTATGGACACCCACGGCAAGGACTACCTTTCCACGCAGGAAGGCCGTATGCTGCCCGTAGAGCACTGCATCGAAGGCACCGACGGCTGGAACATCCGCCCGGACATCTACGAACTCCTGAAGGACAGCACCATCTGCGCCAAACCCACCTTCGGCTGCTGGTACCTTCCGGACATCTTAAGACAGAACAAGGACCTGGAAGAGGTTGAAATTATCGGCCTGTGCACCGACATCTGCGTCGTTTCCAACGCCCTGCTGATAAAGGCAGCCATGCCGGAAGTGAAGATCAGCGTTGACGCCTCCTGCTGCGCCGGCGTAACACCGGAAAAGCACCTGGCAGCGCTCGAGACCATGCGTTCCTGCCAGATAAGCGTTACCGGAGCATAATAAAACAGCCGCTTTCGATGCGGCTGCTTTTTTATGATACACTTTTTTATCTCTTTTTATAGAGAACCAGCTCCGGGTCTTCTCCGCCTTCGGCGTAGGTGCAGATCAGGATGAAATCCATATTCGCAAGGACTCCGAAGCAGCGTCCGCCGAACTCGGATTCGAGCTGGTTGCCCAGATAGGTGGTGCCGTCGTCAAGGAACTTGACGCGCGTGCCGCTCGGGAGCCTGTACTCGAGGTTCACATAGCTTCCGACAAGGGCGTTGAGGCTCTCGAGCTTCGGCATTCCTTCTATATGCAGCGCGTTGATCTCATCGATGAGCTGCTTTTTGAATGCCTCGAACTGGCCGCCGTCGCTGAGCTCCTCATACCTTTTCCAGTAATCGAGCTTGGGCAGCATCTGCTTCATGTAGTCGCGGGCCTGGTCCTCGGTGAAGCCCTGCCCTACCATGTGCTGTATGCAGACCTTGATCAGGTCGTCCATGTCGCTGTAGGTGTATGTGCCGTCGGCGTAGCACCACTGGCAGTAGTCCTCGTTCATCGAACCGTCCTTGTTATGGCTGATGATGGAGTCCTCCAAAGGCATACCGCAGCACTGGCAGACCAGCTTGCGGGGCGAACCCAGCAAGGTGTTTATCGAAACGTTGAAAAGCATGGAAAGCAGCTTTAAAGTCTCGGTGTTCGGCACCGTTTCGCCGTTCTCCCAACGGGAGACCGCCTGCCGCGTCACAAAGACCTTCTCGGCCAGCTCGTCCTGCGAAAGACCTCTCTTCGTCCTCAGCTCGTGTATTATTTCCTGTGTACTCATTTCTGTCGTCCTCCCTTTTGAGGTGATTATACCTCATCAAAAGCCATTAATCACGCAACTGGCTGTTGCCTTTCTCCAGGAATTCGAACACTCTTCGGTTGACGTCGCGGGCTTCTTCGTAGGCGGCGTGGCCGAGGCCGGGGTAGATATAGAGCTCGCTGCGTTCTATTGCGGCGTACAGTTTGCAGGAGGCGTCGGAGCCTACGATCTTGTCGTCTTCGCCGCCGATGATCAGAGTCGGGCAGTTTATCCTTTCAAGCTCGGAGCTTGCGTCGAAGCCGAGTATGGCCTGCGCGTTCGCAAGGAACCTGTCGTAGCTTTTGGGCTTACCGATCAGGCCGATGATGGGATAGGCAGTCCTGTACTTCATCAGGTACTTCGGCGAATAGCTCTTCTCTGCGGTATCTCTCATCAGCTGCTTGTGGCTGCCCTGCTTCGCGAGGCTTATCCACTTGTTTATGTTTTCCTCGATCAGATCGTTTTTGCAGGGCGCGGAGACCGCTATTACAAGCTTTTCCACAAGCTCCGGGTGGTCTATGGCAAGGTACTGGGCTATCATGCCGCCTTCGGAGACCCCCATGAGGCAGACCTTTTCAAGCCCGAGCGCCGCAAGCGCCTTAGCCTGGTCCTCGGCCATCTGCCGTATGGTGCAGCCCATTGGCAGCGGGTCCTTCCTGCTGAACATGTAGACCGTGTACTTATCGAAAAAGAGCCTGTAGGGCCCGGCCAGCAGGCGGGCCTTGCCTTTCACCGTCGCAAGCCCGTCCGAAAGCCCCGGCAGTATAACAAAGGCCTTTTCTCCCCTGCCGAAAGCCGCATAGCTCATCTCGCTGCCGCCGACCGGCACGCTTCCGTTCACAAATCGTTTTTCCATAGTACTACCTCCTGCCGCTTGTCATACCGATTATACCATATCCGCGCGGACCGATAAATCACCGCTTGCATACGGGCGCAGGTTTTTATATGATCATCATAAAGTCATTTTAGGAGGACGCTCATGGAAGAAATCAGGGCAGCGCTGATGCAGCTTTGTCCTTCGCCTGGGAGGACAAAGGAAGCGACGGAAAAGCAAAACAACCATCAGAGTGTTATAATAATGGTGAGACGGAACGCTTTCTTCCACGACTAACAGGTGAAAGGGATATCCCGTTCTTCTTTCGGAAAGGAGAGACCCGATGGACAACGGTGCAGCCAGCTACCGCCGTTTCCTGGACGGAGATGATGAGGGCATTGCGGAGATCGTAAGGCGATACAAGGACGGCCTGATACTCTACCTCAATGGCTTCGTAAACAACATTTACATAGCTGAAGAACTTGCTGAGGACACTTTTTTCCGCCTGATAGTCAAAAAGCCCCGTTTTTCCGGAAAGAGCAGCTTTAAGACCTGGCTGTACGCGATAGGGCGCAACATTGCTGTCGACCATATCAGACGGGATTCACGGTTTTCAAGTGTGCCGATCGAGGATATGGAGGCATATCTCATCGATGAGGCCGGTCTTGAGCACGCCTATATTCAGGAGGAGCGCAGGATCGTGCTGCACAAAGCGCTGGAAAAGCTTCCTTCAGACTATCAGCAGGTACTGTGGCTGGTATATTTTGAAGATCTGTCAAATGAAGAAACAGGAACTGTCATGAGAAAGAGTGCAAGGCAGATCAGAAATCTGCTCTACCGCGCAAAACAGTCTCTGAAAGCAGTTCTCGAAAGGGAGGGATTCGTCTATGAAGAGCTCTGAAGAAATGATAAGCAGTCTGAAATACCGCAGAGATCAGTACGTGGCTCAGCAGGCAGGAAGACGCAGGACCGCACTGCAGTCAGTGTCGGTCGTCGCAGTCTGCGCAGTGGCCGCAGGCCTTGGTATATGGCGCCTTGGACCCGAAAAACCGGAAAACACCTATACGCCCCAGGCAAATACAGCCATAACAGAACCGACAAACATTACAGAGGAAACAGACCCGGGCACTGTTTCATACAAGCCTGATGTAGTCACACAAACTGGCAGTCTGAATGCGCCGGATATCCGGACAGATGACATCAACCATCCTATCGACGATGCCCTGATGCAGTGGGAAGGTCATACTGTAGGCCTCAGGCTTTACCAGGCCCTGTCGTCGTCATGGTCACTGGACACTGAGCTTTATATCATTGCAAGACCGGCTATCGACTACGAATACGTTTATCAGGGGAAAACGCTTGCCGAGTATTATTATGATATGGGCTATGAGCGCGCTCTGCCTGAAAAACTCACCCAGCTGCTTAAAGACGGTGATTCTCTGAAATACGGCACTGCTCTTTACGAGACAGGCACACCGGAAGACGAAAAATGGGCTCAGTCCCTTTACGAGGAACGCGTGGCGTTTTACGGAGAAGCACTGCTTGCCAAATACATTCAGGACGGGCAGTTCCTTAAAGAAAAGCTGCTGCAGGACATAGAAGCCGCAAAGCAACAGACCGCCGCACAGGACGCATACAAAAACGCCGAAACTGCATACTACAAAAGCATTGCAGCATCCATAGAAAGAGCATTCTATCTTCCGGGCGAACACGGGATAATTCTCAGTTTCAACAGGAACGAATTCTCAGGCTTTCTCGCAGAAGGTCGCAGCGGCTGGAGCTTCGATCTGGCAAATCGCTCTTTCGAGCCGGTAACTGACGACATGGTCCTTAAATAGATACAGTTCAAAAGGGGTTTTTTATGAAAAAGACCAAATCGTTTATTCTATGTGTAGCCCTGCTCCTGGTCTTAGCCGGGTGCAGGGCTGAGGAGAAAGCCCCTGCTCCGGCACAGGTGTTGCTGAAGTCTCTGCAATTCGATATGTCCAGTTATTTAGTAGGCTTTACAACATCGTATGTTTTTGATTTCGAAAAAAACGTCGTACAGGAAAGCAGCATTTATCAGCGCTACTATGATGAACCACAGTTCACACAGATCGCCGCCTTTTCCGACGATCAGGAAAAGACACTGATAGAAAAACTCGATTCGTTCGGATTCTTCGATCAGGAGGAAGACTATCCCCCGCCCGGCGTGGTGTATGACGGCGGCGGCTGGGATCTTACTGTTGAATACGCAGACGGAACAGTAAAGAGATCTAAAGGCAACAATAACTTCCCCAAACTTTTCGCTGATTGTGCAAAAGCTTTCTATGACATCTGCGAAAGAGGAGTATGCGCATACGTACCGGAGGAGTATTACAGCCCCCCTTACATGCTTTCCTGTTCAATGGGCAACCATTACTATGACGGATTCGGGAAAAGACTGGATTACAGATGGAATGGGTTTAAGTCCGAGGGCAACAGCATCTGCGATGCCAATAAGATGACCAGTTTCCCGGACAGGCTTTATAAAGAAGCCCAGTATAAATACAAAATGACACTTTGTACAGATTCCAGATATGATTCAATAGTCAAGAATTATTCAGTCAAGTATTATGACGACAGTATTCCCCTGGCAGATCCGACTCCGGTCCGGAGCGGTGAATGGTACAAAGAGACGTCATTTGAACTGGAGCTGGATAAGATCTACCTGATAAGACTTGATTTCAAAAACGGAGACTTTGCCGAGTTCACGTTCAATACCAGAACGACGCCCCGCTGATCTCATTCTGTATTAAGCCTTAAGGAACACCAGAGAATACGCTATTAAAAACTGCCCGCCGTAGTACAGAAGATAGTTCAGGATGATGTCCACGGGGCGGTCTTTTCCTGTGCCGAAATAGGTGCCGCTGAGGACAAGGTCGGACAGCGCGAACAGGACGCTTCCGATGAAGAATACCCAAAGGTGGGTGCCTCCGTATGTCAGAAGGCACCCGCCGGAAACAAACACTGTGCTGAAGAGAAGGAAGCCGTAGATCGTAACGATGGTCTTCATGCTCCCGTACGTAAGCTTCATGGGCTTTTCCATGATCCTGACCGCTGCGGCAGCCAGCGCCGCCAGCACGAATGACGCGATCAGGAAGAGCCCCGCGCCGTACTGGATGAGCAGGCCGGTGATATATGCCACGTGCCCCACCGCGAAGACCGCAAAGCCCGCGTAGGTGAAAGCGGCGTCTTTTTCAGGGAAGACGTATTTAAGGTCCAGCCATATGTCTCCGCAAAGCCCAAGTACCAGCCCAATTATGACGAAAGGCGCCAGCCTGGCTGCGGACCCTGCCGACAGCGCGGTAGCTATGAACAGCACGGAAACAATGCTCTTAAGCACTACAGCCTTGACGGTATACCCCCTGATCTTCTCGGGGATGTAGAAAGCGAGTGCGGCCGCGCCGAGTATCACAAAGACCAGACTCATCATCTTCCTCCGGTTTTAGTCGAGCACCGTAAGCCTGCGCTCGATATTCGCTCCCAGGTGTGTCCTCTCCGCGAAGTATCCGAGGAGCGTCTCGACGTCGCTGGTGGTGAGGACCGTCGGTTTTCCGTTGGCAGCCACCTCTTCGGGAGTGACGTTGAAGAAGTCCTTGAGGTTATTATAGTGGAACTTCTGTATGCCTACCACATAGATCTTGCTGTCATCTACCTCCTTGCCGTTGTACTCGCACTTAAGAAGCTGGTGCTTAGACTTGGAATAGATGACATCCCAGCCCTTCGAGAGCTGGTAGAACTCGGTGTGTTCCCCCAGCCAGGCCTCGTCGCGGTAGATGTGCAGGAGCATCTTTTTAAGCTGCGCCCCCGTGACCTTTACGCCGAAGGACTTGCCGTCGT
>CAMYWZ010000032.1 GCA_947302945.1 uncultured Bacillota bacterium | reverse complement strand
CTCAGCTCGAAGTAGGACTTTGCGTGGGCGCAGACCGGGCACTCTTCGGGTGCCTTGGTGCCTACGATGATGTGTCCGCAGTTGCGGCACTCCCAGACCTTTACTTCGGAACGCTCGAAGACCTGGGCGGTCTCCACGTTCTTAAGGAGCTTCCTGTAGCGCTCTTCGTGGCTCTTTTCGATGGCCGCGACGCCTCTGAACTTCTCGGCAAGTTCGTGGAAGCCTTCAGCGTCCGCTGTCTTTGCGAATTCCGCGTACATATCGGTCCACTCGTAGTTTTCGCCGTCAGCGGCGGCAGCCAGGTTCTCTGCGGTATTGCCTATGCCGCCCAGTTCCTTGAACCAGAGCTCTGCGTGCTCCTTTTCGTTAGCCGCGGTCTTGGTGAAGATATCCGAGATCTGCTCGAATCCTTCCTTCTTCGCCTTGGACGCGAAGTAGGTGTACTTGTTCCTTGCCATGGACTCGCCCCCGAAGGCTGTCCAGAGATTCTTCTCGGTCTGTGTTCCTGCGTATTTATTTGCCATGATCGTACCTCCTGTATCCTGCTGATATAATCATTTCACTCTACGGTGACGCTTTTGGCAAGGTTTCTGGGTTTGTCCACGTCCAGTCCTTTGGCGACGCTGAGGTAGTAGGCCAGAAGCTGCAGCGGCACTATGGCAAGGCTTCCGGTAAAGTGCGGGTCGGTCTTGGGGATGTAGATGGTAAAGTCCGCTATGTCCTCCACGTTGTAGTTGCCGTAGGTGGTAAGGCCCATGAGGAAAGCTCCGCGCGCCTTGCACTCGGTCATGTTGCTGAGGGTCTTTTCTATGAGCTCTTTCTGCGTGAGGATGCCGGCTACAAGTATGCCGTTTTCTATGAGGCTTATTGTGCCGTGCTTGAGTTCGCCTGCGGCGTAGGCTTCGCTGTGGATGTAGCTGATCTCCTTCATCTTGAGGCTTCCCTCGAGGCTTATAGCGTAGTCCAGGCCGCGCCCTATGAAGAACATGTCGTGGGCGTTGGCGTACTTTGCCGCGAACCACTGTATGCGGCCCTTGTCCTCAAGGACGCGCTCTATCTTGTCTGGAATGGTCTCAAGCTCCGCGACAAGCTCCGCGTACTTTTCCGCGTCTATGCAGCCGCGGATCTTTGCAAGCTCCGTGGCGAGAGCGTACATGCAGACGAGCTGGGCGCTGTAGGCCTTGGTCGTGGCGACCGCGATCTCCGGCCCCGCAAGCGTGTAGATGACCTTGTCCGCTTCGCGCGCTATGGAGGAACCCAGGACGTTGACGACCGCAAGCGTCATCAGGCCTTTCTCCTTGGCTTCCCTGAGCGCAGCCAGGGTGTCTGCAGTCTCGCCGGACTGGGAGATGAAGACCACCAGCTGTTTGGGATCGTAGATCATTTTCTTATAGCGGAACTCCGACGCGAGCTCGACTCTCACCGGTATCTCCGCCAGATCCGAGATGACGTACTGTCCGACCATCCCCGCGTGCCACGCGGATCCGCAGGCCGCAATGCAGATCTCGCTCACGCCGGCGAGTGCCTCTTTATCGAGCCCTGCACCGGTCAGATCTATCCTGCCGTCCTTGATGAGACTGTGCAGGGTATCTGAAACGGCCTTGGGCTGCTCGTGGATCTCCTTGATCATGAAGTGCTCGAAGCCGCCTTTTTCCGCGGACTGGGCGTCCCAGGAGATCTCGGTGGGCTCCACCTGCACCTCGTCGCCGTTGAGGTCGAAGAAGTGCACTTCGCCCGGGACTATCCTTGCCGACATGAGGTTGTCTATGTAGTAGACCGTCCTGGTGTATTTGAGTATTGCCGGAACGTCGGAGGCTATGTAAGTCTCGCCGTCCGCTACGCCTATGATCAGCGGGGAGTCCTTCCTTGCGACGTAGATCTCGCCCGGATAGTCCTTGAACATCAGTTCAAGGGCGTAGCTGCCGCGGGTACGGACCATCATCCTGTTGATGGCGTCGATGGGGCCGATCTTATACTTCTTGTAGTAGTAATCGACCAGCTTGATCGCGACTTCCGTGTCGGTCTGGCTGTAAAATTCGTAGCCGTGCTTGAGGAGCTTGGTCTTGAGCTCTTCGTAGTTTTCTATGATGCCGTTGTGCACGCCGACCACGTCCGATTCCACAGGCCCGGAGGCGGTGTTCCTGGCGTTGCCGCTTACGTGGGGGTGGGCGTTGGCCTGCGTGGGCTCTCCGTGGGTGGCCCAGCGGGTGTGGCCTATGCCGCAGTTTCCTGCGAGGGCGTGGCCTCCGTCGATCTTTTCGGCAAGGTTCTTGAGCCTTCCCGTGGCCTTTACGACCTCAGCCAGCTTGTCGCCGTTCCTTACGGCAAGGCCGGCCGAATCGTAGCCTCTGTATTCGAGCCTGGACAGGCTTTCGAGCAGTATGGGGGCAGCATCGTGCTCCCCTGTATATCCGACTATTCCGCACATTTTCGTGTGCTCCTTTCAAGAGTATATGCTGATGATAGCACAGGCAGGGCTGCCGCGCTACGTGTAAGTCCTTATTATTTCCGCGGCGATCTCTTTTCTGGGGATGCAGCGGTCCATGGCCTGCTTTTCTATGTAGCGGTGGGCCTGGGGCTCGTCCATCTTAAGCTCCGAGATCAGAAGCCATTTGGCGCGGTTGACTACGCGTATCTCTTCCATCTTGTCTTCGACCGAAAGGGTCTTCTTTTCAAGCTTTCTGAGGCGCTCGCGGGCGCTTGCCATCCAGTCGAGGCCTGTTTCCATAAGCTGGCGCGAGAGGGGCCTTGAGAGCATGAACACGCCGTGAACCACGACTTTGTCGTAGACTTCGTCGTAGAATTCGCCGCGCACCAAAAGAAGCACGACTGTGCCTTTGCCTGCCGCCATGTCTATCGCGAACCTTATTCCCGGGTCGTCCGGAAGCGGGGAATTGATAATTACAAAATCGAACGACCTTTCGCTGCAGGCCCTTTTTGCCGCGCTGATGTTCGAGACGGTACTGACCGGACGGCAGCAGGCTCCAGCGAGGAGCTCGGAAAGCGCTGTATTCAGTTTTTCTGCCGCAGATACGACAAGAGCACTGTAGGTGCGCTCCATAAGATCCATACAAGATCCCTTTCCGTTTGCTTACCTGCCGCTGTAAATATCAATGATCCTTGACGGTATGCACTTTCTTATGAAATCGCTGGCCGAAGCTTCCTTGACCGCCTCTTCGAACGAAGCCGGAAGGGTGTCGTATCCGGCGAGCGTCTTCGCGTCTGCCTTGTAGAAGTTAACGTCCGCGGGGGCGCAGAGCTTCAGGCCGCCCCGGATGCCGCTGATCGCCGCGTTTATCATGAGGGCGAAGGCCAGGTAGGGGTTGGCGCCCGGGTCCGGGGACCTGAGCTCCATGCGGCGGTATTCTCCCTCGGCTGCGGGTATGCGTATCAGCTGGGAGCGGTTCTCCGTGGACCAGGAGATGTATTTGGGCGCCTTGTGCCCTCCGAGCCTCTTGTAGGACTCTTCGGAGGGATTGAGGAAGGCGGTCATTGCTTTGATGTTTTCGAGCACTCCCGCGATCATCTGCGGGAAAGCCTTTTCGCTGCCGTTTTTCAGCGAGAAGTTGATGTGGAGGCCGTTGCCGGGAAGGCCGGGGAGGGGCTTTGGCGAAAAGTCGGCTGCAAGGCCGCTCCTGTACGCTATGGTCTTTACTACTCTCTGGAAAGTCTGCGCGTTGTCGGCAGCGGTGAGCGCGTCGGAGTAGCGGATGTCTATCTCGTTCTGGCCGGGGCCTTCCTCGTGGTGAGAGCTTTCCGGGTGTATGCCCATCTTTTCGAGGGTGAGGCACACTTCGCGCCTTACGTTCTCGCCCTGGTCTTCCGGGGCGATATCCATGTAGCCGGCTTCGTCGTAGGGGATCTTCGTGGGCTTGCCTTCCTCACTTAAGAGGAAGAGGTAGAACTCCTGCTCGGCGCCGAAAGTGAATTCGTATCCGAGGTCTTTTGCCTTTTTCACGGAGTCCTTAAGAAGGCTCCTGGTGTCGCACTCGAAGGGCTTTCCGTCCGGGTAGGTGATGCCGGAGAACATCTGGATGACGCTGCCGTGCTCGGGGCGCCAGGGAAGGGGCATCAGTGTTTCAGGTTCCGGATGAAGGAACAGATCGCTGTGGTCCTCATCCCCGAAACCCGCGATGGCCGAAGCGTCGAAAGCTATGCCATACTCAAAGGCTCTGGGCAGCTCGTCGGGCATTATCGAAATGTTTTTCTGCCTGCCGAAGACGTCGCAGAACGCGAGGCGTATGAATTTTACGTCCTCTTCCTGCACGTACTGGATGATCTCTTCCTTCGAATACTTCATGATCATATCCTCCTGGGATCTTAGTTGGCTACGTACATCTGCCTGTACGGGTTGCTGCTGTCCGGGGTGACTACGGTGAAAGGCCCTGACAGCACATCTTCTGTATTATACCCGAAAATGCCGCAATATTCAGTTATAATTTTGCGGATCTCGTCCAGATCTTCGGCTTTTGCGGGCCTTGCGGTGACCTGCTCGGGGAAAACGACGTCTTTGCAGTCGGACCTGAGGAACATCTTCCCGCCGTGCATGCCTGTGCAGGGGAAGAATCCGACGATCTTTTCCTTCGGAGCGATAAGGTTAAGGACCACTATGACCCCTCCGGCCTGGTACTCGCCTATGAAGCTGCCGGCCCTGCCGCCGATGACCATCACGGGGACTTTTTCCTTGTACGCCTTCATGTGGATGCCGGCCCTGTAGCCCGCATTGCCTTTGACGTAGATCTTTCCGCCGCGCATGGCGTAGCCCGCGGCGTCGCCTATGTTGCCGTGGATGATGATGGTGCCGTCGTTCATCGTGTCGCCGACCGCGTCCTGAGCGTTGCCCTTTACGGTCACGGTGCCTCCGTTGAGGTAGGCTCCCAGCGCGTTGCCGGGTATGCCGTGTATCTCTATGTCCTTGTCCTTCATGCCTGCCGCTATGAAGCGCTGCCCTATGCAGCCTTCTATCACGCAGCTTTCGGTATAGCGAAGGGCCTTGTTTATGAACTCATGGTCCATGTCCTTTGCCTGGATGACGTTGCTCATACCGCACCTCCGAACTTCCTATGGCGCACCTCTTTGGGGAAAGCCGCGGTGGTAGCGCCTTTTTTCATGAGATCGAAATCGATGGATGACAGCGGGGTCTTCTCGCGTATCATCGAAGTGTATATGCCTGCGCGCTCGCAGCAGCCCACCAGGACGAAGCCTTTGAGCAGGTCGTCCTTATAGTACAGCCGCTTGACGGAGCCTTCAGTCTTCTCCTCGTAGACTTCGCCTTCATAAGAGCCTGCGGTCATGGCGTGGAGGCCGTAGAAACCTATGGAGTTCATCATTATGCCTTTGTCACAGACCACGTCGCCTCCGGCCATGTTTGCGCCTGCGGCAAAGCCCTGCATCGAGGCGTTCGGAAGGTTCGCGAGGACCTTGATGCTGTTTGTGGCTGCGTCATAGCTTTCGACGCAGTCTCCTGCGGCGTAGAGCCCCGGCAGGGAGGTCTTCATGTGAGTGTCCGTGATGATGCCGCGGTCTGTTTTCGCTCCGGCTTCCTTTGCCAGGGCGGCGTCAGGCCTTACGCCGACGGCAAGGACGAGGACGTCGAAGTCCAGGGTGCCGCCGCTTTTCAAGACGGCCTTCGTGCCCTGGAATTCGGCTACGCTGTCGCCCATGATGAAGCGTATTCCGTTGTCTTCCATGCGCTCTTGCAGAAGCCCGGCGCACTCGGCGTCCAGGACGCTCGGCAGCAGGTGGTCCGCAAGGTCGCATATCGTAACGCTTTGAACGCGGTCCCTGATGCCCTCCGCGCACTTAAGGCCTATCATTCCGGCGCCTATGATCAGCACCCTGGAGCTCTTGTCCACGGCTTTTTCCAGCGCCAGCGCGTCGTCTAAAGTCATGAAGGAATACTTTTTGGGGACGGTCTCAAGCCCTTCGAATCCGGGAAGGAAGGGGAGCGAGCCTGTCGCTATGCAGGCCGCGTCGTATGAAAGGGTGCTGCCGTCGTCCAGCGTGATCTTTCGCTTTTTGCTGTCGATGGAGATGGCCTTTGCACCGTACAGCACCTTGCATCCCATGCGCTCGTAAAAGTCCGGGGCCTTGTAACCTATGCGCTCTAGATCGGTCCTGCCCTCCAGATAGTAGGAGATCAGGGGCCTGCAGTAGACCGGGTGCTTCTCTCCGGAGACCACGGTGATCTTGCCTTCGCCGTCCACGGAGCGTATGCCTTCTATGCAGCCTGCAGCGGCTATTCCGTTGCCTATGATGACGTAGTTTTTCACAGCGCCTCACCTCGCTCTTCGTATACTATGGCCCTGTTGGGGCAGCCCTTGACGCAGGCGGGCTCTCCGCAGCTGTTCTCAAGGCACAGCTCGCATTTCTGCATCACGCCGCCTTCATTTGGAGCAAGCGCTCCGTAGGGGCAGACCATGACGCAGGTCAGGCAGCCCACGCACTTGTTTTGATCAACTTTGATGACTTCGCCGTCCTTTGAGAGGGCGCCTGCTATGCAGCTCTTTACGCAGATGGGGTCCTTGCAGTGCCTGCAGGACACCGCGTAGGTGATGCTCTCGCGCTCCTCGATGTGTATCCTGGGGTAGATGGGCTTGTCTTTGAGCGCCAGGACCATGTCCTTTGCGCCCGAGTTGGCGAAGGCGCAGTTGTATTCGCACAGGTGGCAGCCCAGGCACCATTCTTCATTCACAAAAACTCGTTTCATACTGTTACTCTCCCGCATGAGAAATGCCGAGGATATCAAGTTCTTTCTGGTTCAGGCCCACGCCGCGCAGCATCAGGCGGTTTCCTTTGAGGGCTTCGATCGAGTTGATGCCCATGCCTCCCATGAGCTCCATGATCTCGTGGCGCCAGGCCGTCATCAGGTTGACGAGGCGCTCGCAGCCGGTGTCCGGGTTGAGCCTTTTTACAAGGTCAGGACGCTGGGTGGCTATGCCCCAGTTGCACTTTCCTGTCTGGCAGGTACGGCAGAGGTGGCAGCCAAGCGCGAGGACCGCGGCTGTCGCTATGTAGCAGGCGTCCGCTCCGAGAGCTATGGCCTTGACCACGTCCGCGGCGCTCCTTATCGATCCGCCTACGACCAGTGACACGTTGTTCCTTATGCCTTCGTCCCTGAGCCTCTGGTCCACTGCGGCAAGAGCCAGCTCTATGGGGATGCCCACGTTGTCTCTGATGCGCATGGGCGCGGCTCCCGTGCCGCCCCTGAAGCCGTCGATCGCTATGATGTCAGCGCCGCTTCTTGCTATGCCGCTTGCTATGGCCGCTATGTTGTGCACCGCTGCGACCTTGACTATTACCGGCTTGCGGTACTCGGTCGCCTCTTTCAGGGAGAATACCAGCTGCCGCAGGTCCTCTATCGAATATATGTCGTGGTGAGGGGCAGGGGAGATGGCGTCGGAGCCTTCGGGTATCATCCTGGTCCTTGAAACGTCGCCTACGATCTTGGCTCCGGGAAGGTGTCCGCCTATGCCCGGCTTTGCGCCCTGGCCCATCTTGATCTCTATCGCGGCGCCCGCGTTGAGGTAGTCCTCATGGACGCCGAAGCGCCCGCTGGCCACCTGAACTATGGTGTTGGGACCGTACTTGTAGAAGTCTTCATGCAGCCCGCCTTCGCCTGTGTTGTAGAGTATCCCCAGCTGCGTGGCCGCTCTCGCAAGAGACGCGTGCGCGTTGTAGCTTATGGAGCCGTAGCTCATGGCCGAGAACATCACAGGCATCGAAAGCTGGATCTGCGGCGGAAGCTCGCAAATGATCTTCTTGTTCTTGCCGCGGATGATCTTGTCAGGCTTTTTTCCGAGCGACACGCGGGTCTCCATTGGCTCTCTTAAAGGGTCGATGGAGGGGTTAGTCACCTGCGAGGCGTTGATCAGTATCTTGTCCCAGTAGACCGGAAGCGGCTTGGGGTTGCCCATTGACGACAGCAGCACGCCGCCGCTTGAGGCCTGCTTATAGATCTCCTTGATGGTGTCCTGCTGCCAGTTGGCGTTCTCCCTCAGCTGGCAGTCGCTCTTGACGATCTTGAGCGCCCTTGTGGGGCAGAGCGAGACGCAGCGCTGGCAGTCCACGCATTTGGACTCGTCGCTGATCATCTTCCCGCGCTCGGGGCTAAAGATGTGCACCTCGTTGGCGCACTGCCTTTCGCAGACCCGGCAGGCTATGCACCGGTCGTAATTCCGTACGACCTCGAATTCCGGATATATGTATTCAATGCTCATCAGAAGGCACCTTCTTTCACTTTGACTATCACGGGCTGGCCGCCTGCTGGAGCCCAGACGTTCTCGGCATCCGGCTCCATGGTGCGTATCGCGGCCTCCTCGCTTGCGATGAAGACCTTGTCGCCTTTTTCGCCGACCACCATGGACCTCAGCTTGAGCCTGTCGTTAAGGGCCATCAGGCCTCCGGTAAAGCCCAGGACTATCGAGAACGGGCCGGTGATGAGAAGGCTGGGGAAGACTGTCCGGAGGAAAGCGTGCCTTTCCCTGTCCTCCGCGCTCTTTTCACGGCTTATGGTGCTCCAGAAAGGTGCCGCCACGACGCTTGCCGCCTCCGAAAGGGTAAGGCCCTGGCGCCGCAGCAGGTAGTCCATGATGTATGTTATGACCTCCGTATCGGTCTTGAGCGTGCATTTGTAGCCGAACATCTCTATAAAGCGCCTGTTGGCGTCGTAGGAGGAGATCTCCCCGGTGTGTACTATAGACCGGTCCAGCAGGGTGAAGGGGTGCG
>CAMYWZ010000031.1 GCA_947302945.1 uncultured Bacillota bacterium | reverse complement strand
CTTCTACAGGACGGAAGACACCGCCTGCGGAGACGACTCCATGGTAATGTTCTTCACCTCCGGAACTTCCGGCTATCCGAAGCTTGCGGACCATTCCTACAAGTATGCTCTGGGGCATTATCATACTGCGAAATACTGGCACGGCGCGTTTGAAGACGGCCTTCACTTCACGATTTCCGAGACCGGCTGGGGCAAGGCTCTCTGGGGCAAGCTCTACGGCCAGTGGATGCAGGAATGCGCGGTGTTTGTCTACGATTTCGACCGTTTCAGTGCCGAAAAGATACTGCCGATGTTCGCGAAGTACAACATCAAGACCTTCTGCGCTCCCCCGACCATGCTGAGGATGCTGATCAGAGAGGACATATCCAAATACGACCTGTCATCGATCATCCATATGACGACTGCCGGAGAAGCCCTGAACCCCGAAGTCCACAAGCTCTTCGAGAAGGCCACGGGGCTTCAGATCATGGAAGGCTACGGCCAGACCGAGACCACACTCACCATAGGAAACCTGATAGGCGGAACGCGCAAGGTCGGCTCCATGGGCAAACCCATGCCGCTTTACAAAGTCGAGATCATGGACGCCGAAGGCAACCTGCTTCCCGACGGCGAACCGGGCGAGATAGTCATAGACACCAGAGACGGAGCGCCCTGCGGGCTCTTCAAGGGCTACTACAGGGACGAAGAAGCCACTGAAAAGGCCTGGCACGACGGCTGGTACCACACCGGAGACATGGCGTGGCGCGACGAGGACGGTTTCTACTGGTTCGTAGGCCGCGTCGACGACGTCATCAAGTCCTCCGGCTACCGCATCGGGCCTTTCGAGATCGAGAGCGTCATCATGGAGCTCCCGTACGTGCTCGAATGCGGCGTCTGCGCTGCCCCGGACGAGATACGCGGCCAGGTCGTAAAGGCCTGCATAGTGCTCGTAAAAGGTACGCAGCCCACGGAAGAGCTTAAGAAAGAGATCCAGAACTACGTCAAGACCCACACCGCGCCCTACAAGTACCCGCGCATCGTGGAGTTCCGCGACACCCTCCCCAAGACCATCAGCGGCAAGATCCAGCGCAACCTGCTGTAACCTGCACCATCAGGGACGGTTCTCCCGGTGCCGCACCATCAGGGACGGTTCTCCCGGTGCCGGATCCAGCCGCCCGCGTTATGATACTGTTCACGCTGCCTATTGACAGTAAAGTGTCATAAAGTATAAAATAATTATTTAATATTAAAGAATTCGGAGAATAGATAATGTCACAGATCACAGGACTTGACAGCAAGATACTGGAGATGGCAGCCCGTATCAGGGAGCTGCGCGAGCTTGAGGGCCGCACGCCTGAAGAGATGGCGAAGGTGGCCGACGTTTCGCTCGAAGAGTATCTTGCCTGCGAATCCGGTCAGAGGGACCTCAACTTCACCTTCATCTACCGCATAGCTAATGCCCTGAACGTAAACGTTACCGATATCATCGAGGGCTACAGCCCCACCCTGCGTTCCTACACGCTCACAAGAGCTGGCGGAGGCCAGAAGATATCCCAGGCTCACGGCATGACGTACTACAACCTCGCCTACGCCTTCCAGAACAGGATAGCCGAGCCTCTTTACGTGCGCAGCTACTACGATGAATCCGCTCAGGACAAGGAAATAGAGCTCACAACGCACGCCGGACAGGAGTGCGATATAGTCGTTCACGGGCACCTGAAGGTCCAGGTCGGCACTCACACAGAGATCCTCGGCCCCGGAGACTCCATGTACTACAACTCCGGCACTCCCCACGGCATGATCGCCGTCGGCGGCGAGGACTGCATCTTTTACGCCATAGTCCTCAACCCCACGGGAGAACCTATACCTGAGCTTGCCACCAGGCCTATAATCCAGGAAGCGCCGCGTCCCAAGGTCATCGACACCGTCCCAAGGGTCTGGCAGAACTTCATCGACGTCACCGAAGACGAGAATGGCACGCCCACATCCATAAAGTTCAAGAACACCGACAGGTTCAACTTCGCGTACGACGTTGTCGGCGAAATAGCCAAGCGCGAGCCGAACAAGCTCGCGATGCTTCATGTTTCCAACGACTTTACAGAAAGAAAATTTACGTTCATGGATATGAAGCGCGGCTCTTCGCAGTGCGCGAACTACTTCAAGTCGCTCGGCATCAAAAAAGGCGACAAGGTAATGCTGATCTTAAAGCGCCACTACCAGTTCTGGTTCTCAATATTGGCTCTTGAAAAGATAGGCGCGATCGCGATCCCCGCCTCCAACCAGCTCCTCTCGCACGACATAGAGTACAGGCTCAACGCTTCCGGCGCCAAGGCCATAATCTGCACGGCTGACGGAGACTGCGCCCACCAGGTGGAGATAGCCGAAAAGACCTGCCCGGATCTTAAGATCAAGCTCATCGTAAACGGTCAGCGCGAAGGCTGGCGCACGTTTGACGACGAATATACCATGTTCAGCAGCCACTTCAAGCGCACAAACGAGAGCCCCTGCGGCGACGACCTGATGCTGATGTACTTCACGTCCGGCACCACCTCCTACCCCAAGATGGCTGCTCACAACTACAAACACCCGCTCGGGCACTTCCACACCGCCAAGTACTGGCACACCGTGGACCCGAACGGCCTGCACTTCACCATATCCGACACCGGCTGGGCCAAAGCCGGCTGGGGCAAGATCTACGGACAGTGGCTCGCCGAAGGCGCTATCTTCGTCTACGACTTCGACCGCTTCGACGCCGAAAAGATACTTCCGATGTTCAAAAAATACAACATCACCACCTTCTGCGCGCCTCCCACGATGCTGCGCATGATGGTAAAGCAGGACATCTCGAAGTACGATTTCTCCTCCGTCAAGCACATGACCACCGCCGGAGAAGCCCTCAATCCCGAGACTTACCGCCAGTTCGAGAAGGCCACAGGCCTTCGCATCATGGAAGGTTTCGGACAGACCGAAGGCACCATGCTCATAGGCAACATGGTCGGAGCGCCGCACAAGATTGGTTCCATGGGAAAACCCGCGCCCATCTACGACATCAGGCTCATAGACCAGAACGGAAACGACACTCCCACCGGCGAGACCGGCGAGATAGTCATCAACATAGCCAACGGAATGCCGCCGGGACTTGCGGTCTGCTACTACAAGAACGAAGAAGAGACCGCGGCCACCTGGAAGGACGGCTTCTACCACACCGGAGACCTCGCCTGGAAGGACGAGGACGGCTTCTACTGGTACGTAGGCCGCAAGGACGACGTCATCAAGTCCTCCGGCTACCGCATCGGGCCTTTCGAGATCGAAAGCGTCATCATGGAGCTTCCGTACGTGCTGGAATGCGGCGTTTCCGCGGCTCCGGACGAGATACGCGGACAGGTCGTCAAGGCCAGCGTAGTGCTCGTCAAGGGCGTCGAAGGCACCCCGAAACTCGCGAAAGAGATCCAGGACTACGTAAAGCAGCGCACGGCGCCTTACAAATACCCGAGGATAGTCGTTTTCAAGGACGAGCTTCCCAAGACTACCAGCGGAAAGATCAGAAGAAATGCACTTTAAGCGCGTCACCCTACTGGCCGGTCACTACGGCAGCGGCAAGACCAACATAGCCGTGAACCTGGCCGAAGAGCTCAGAAAGCAGGCGGAAAACGTCGCGATAGCAGACCTGGACATAGTCAATCCCTACTACCGCACCCTCGACAGCAAGGACAGGCTGGCGCACGCGGGGATCAGGATGATAGTCTCAAAGTTCGCAAACAGCAACGTGGACATTCCGGCCATGCCGCAGGATATGTACGCCGTAGTGGACGACAGGAGCCTCCACTGCATAGTGGATGTTGGCGGAGACGACCGCGGCGCCCTGGCCCTCGGAAGGCTTTCTCCCGGCCTTCGCGAAGAGGCCGCTTACGACATGTGGCTCGTTGCGAACCGCTTCAGGCCCCTTACCAGAACGGCTGACGAAGTACTCGAGGTCATGAGGGAGATCGAGACCGCATGCGGCCTCAGATTCACAGGCATCATAAACAATTCGAACCTCGGCGCGGAGACCACGGCTCAGACGGTGCTCTCTTCCGTGGATTTCGGCAGAGAATGCTCCAGGGTCACCGGCCTTCCGCTTGTAATGACCACCGTCGAAGCATCCCTGGCAGAAGAGCTTGCAGGAAAGGTCCCAAACCTCTTCCCGCTCACCCTCCAGAAGCGCCCGGTCGAATGATGCCCCGCACCATCAGGGACGGTTCTCCCGGTGCCGAACACGTCAATATTTCTCATAAAGAGAGGGAATATAAAATGGCAAAACTTACTTTCAGGACAGATGAGTGCAAGGGCTGCGGTCTTTGCGTTGACGCATGCCCCAAAGGCATACTCAGACTGTCCCAGGATGTGATCAACAAGAAGGGCCATCACCCTGCGGAGTGCGCCGCGCCAGACGAATGCGTCGGTTGCGCCTCCTGCGCCCTGATGTGCCCGGACGTAATAATCAAGGTCGAAAGGTAGGTGGTAAGAATGTCCGAAAAAGTACTCATGAAGGGCAACGAAGCCATAGCTGAAGCCGCGATACTCGCAGGCTGCCGCCACTACTTCGGCTACCCCATCACCCCGCAGACGGAGATCGCCGCATACATGGCAAAGCGCATGCCAAAGATCGGCGGCACCTTCCTTCAGGCAGAGAGCGAGATCGCCGCGATCAACATGGTCTACGGCGTAGCTTCCGCAGGAAAAAGAGTCATGACAAGCTCCTCCAGCCCCGGAATATCACTTAAAGGTGAAGGCATCTCCTACCTCGCAGGCACCGACCTTCCCGCAGTCATAGTCAACGCGCAGCGCGGAGGCCCCGGACTCGGAGGCATACAGCCCAGCCAGTCCGACTACTTCCAGGCAACGCGCGGAGGCGGCCACGGCGACTACCACATCATCGTGCTCGCGCCCTCTTCCGTCCAGGAGATGGCCCAGCTGACGATCAAGGCTTTCGAGCTTGCTGACGAATACCTCATGCCCGCAATGATACTCGCTGACGGCACCACAGGCCAGATGATGGAGCCCGTATCCTTTGATTTCGAGATCAAGGAGCCGCCCGCCAAACCCTGGGCCACCACAGGCACCAAGGGCGAAAGGCGCCACAACATCGCCAACTCGCTCTACCTCGACCCCGAAAAGCTCGAGCGCATCAACAACGAGCGCTTCGCCAGATACGAGATCATCAAGGAGAAGGAGCAGCTCGCCGAGGAGTACCTCACCGAGGACGCTGAGATAGTCGTAACAGGTTTCGGCATCGCCGCCCGCATCGCAAGGAACGCTGTGGACGAAGCCCGCGCGCAGGGCATAAAGGCCGGCCTCATAAGGCCCATCACCCTCTGGCCCTTCCCGGACAAGGTGTACAAAAAGGCCCTTAAGACCGCAAAGCGCTTCATAAGCGTGGAGCTTTCCATGGGCCAGATGATAGAAGACGTAAAGCTTGCCACCGAGTGCAAGGTCCCGGTATCGCTGTGCTACCGCGTAGGCGGCATGATACCCACTCCCGCCCAGGTGCTCGAAGCCATCAAACAGGCAGCAAAGGAGGTAAAGTGACATGGCAGTCGTATTTGACAGACCGCACGCGCTTCTCGACGTGCCCTTCCATTACTGCCCCGGCTGCACCCACGGCATAGTCCACAGGCTCGTCGCCGAAGTCATAGACGAACTCGGCATCGAAGGAAAGACCGTAGGTATAGCTCCAGTCGGATGCTCCGTAATGGCCTACGATTACTTCGCCTGCGACATGATCGAAGCTGCCCACGGCAGAGCTCCTGCAGTCGCAACCGGCGTCAAGCGCGCCTACCCGAACGACCTCATCGTCTTCACCTACCAGGGTGACGGAGACCTCGCATCCATAGGAACCGCCGAGACCGTCCACGCAGCCGCGCGCAACGAGAACATCACGGTAATATTCATCAACAACGCCATATACGGCATGACAGGAGGCCAGATGGCTCCCACTTCCCTGCCCGGCCAGGTCACCCAGACCTCACCCTACGGCAGAGATCCCAAAGCCTGCGGTTACCCGGTCAAGATCTGCGAGATGCTCTCCGAGCTCGAAGGCCCCGAGTACCTCGAACGCGTCACCGTAAACAGCGTCAAGAACGTCATGAACGCCAAAAAGGCCATAAAGAAGGCCTTCCAGAACCAGATCGACGGCAAAGGCTTCTCCCTCATCGAGGTCGTAAGCTCCTGCCCGACCAACTGGGGAATGACGCCCAAAGACGCTCTCAAGTGGATAGACGACCACATGCTGCCCTACTACCCGCTCGGCGTGTACAAGGACAGGTCGGCCGGAATCGACAAGTTCGCGAAGAAGGAGGGCTAGAAGATGACAAGGAAATATCTCTTCGCCGGATTCGGCGGACAGGGCCTGCTCTTCTCCGGAAAAGTGCTTGCCTATAAAGGCCTCATAGAAGACAAGAACGTCAGCTGGCTGCCCTCGTACGGCCCCGAGATGCGCGGAGGCACCGCAAGCTGTGGCGTCACCATCAGCGACGGCCCCATAGGAGCACCCATAGTCCTCGAACCGGACGTGCTCGTGGCAATGAACCTGCCCTCCCTCGACAAATACGAGGAAAAGGTCGTCCCCGGCGGATACATCTTCGTGGACAGCAGCCTCATAGAGCGCAAGGTAAAGCGCAGCGACGTCAAGGTCTTCTACGTTCCCGCCACCAAACTGGCCGGTGAGAACGGCTCTTCGGCGCTCGCCAACATGATACTTGTCGGAAAGCTCCTTAAAGAGCTCGGAGACTACAACGCGGACAGCGTGGACAAGGCTCTCGGCAAGTGCATCTCGGCCCGCCACGCGGACATGCTCGAGCTCAACCGCAGGATGATGGAGATCGGCCGCGACTTCTGACAACAACCTGAGTAATACAAAACAACGGAGGAAATACAATGGATATCAAGATCACAAAAGCCAAGACGCTCAAGGCTAAGCCGGACGATTCCGTTCTGGGCTTCGGAAAGTACTTCACAGACCACATGTTCCTTATGGACTACACTCCCGACAAGGGCTGGCACGACGCCAGGATAGTCCCCTTCGGACCTCTTGAGATCCACCCCGCGTGCACCGCGCTGCACTACGGTTCCGAGATATTCGAAGGCCTCAAGGCTTACAGAAGACCGGACGGCGGCATCCAGCTGTTCAGGCCCATAGAAAACATCCGCAGAATGAACCGCTCCGCGGAAAGGCTCTGCCTGCCGCAGATCCCCGAGGATATGTACATGGAAGCAATGACCACGCTGGTCAAAATGGAAGATGCCTGGGTCCCCCCTTCCCCCAACACTTCTCTCTACATCCGTCCGTTCATGATAGGAAACGACGAGAACCTCGGCGTGCACTCCGTGCATCACGCTACGTTCATCATCATACTCTCGCCGGTAGGTAGCTACTATAAGGAAGGCCTCAACCCGGTCAAGATCATGATCGAGGACCAGGACGTAAGAGCAGTCCGCGGCGGCACAGGCGAAGCGAAGTGC
This sequence comes from uncultured Bacillota bacterium, assembly GCA_947302945.1. Taxonomy (GTDB): domain Bacteria; phylum Bacillota; class Clostridia; order Peptostreptococcales; family Anaerovoracaceae; genus RUG13409. The sequence continues at coordinate 1,267 of CAMYWZ010000031.1, read as the reverse complement.
GGCGGAAACTACGCGGCTTCCAACCGCGCAGGCGAGCGCGCAGAGCAGAAAGGCTACTCACAGGTTCTCTGGCTCGACGGCGTAGAGCGCAAGTACATCGAAGAGGTCGGCGCCATGAACGTCCTCTTCCTGATAAACGGCGTCGTCGTTACACCGGCGCTCCGCGGGTCCATACTGCCCGGTATCACCAGGAAGTCCATAATAGAGCTCCTCAAGAGCGAAGGCTTCCCCGTCGAGGAAAGGCTCGTATCCGTGGACGAACTCGCCAAGGCGATGGCTGACGGCAGTCTCGAAGAGGCCTTCGGAAGCGGCACGGCAGCCGTAGTCTCCCCCATCGGAGCCCTGATCTACAAGGATAAGGAATACGTAGTCAATGGCGGCAAGATAGGCAAGCTCACACAGCACCTCTACGACACCCTCACCGGCATCCAGTGGGGCAAGTCCGAAGACAAGTTCGGCTGGACCGTAAAGCTGTAAACTTCCGCACCCATCAGGGACGGTCCTTTTGGTGCCGAAACTCAGCCGCCCTAATTATGACACTGTTCACGCTGCCTATGCCGATGGATGTTCCAGGTTCAGGTTCCGCACGGGTCCTGCCATCAAGGCATCCATCCACTGGCTTTCACTTAGGCGAAAGCCAGCGGTCCCCCTTAATGTCACCCGAGTCAGGGAAGCGGCTTTAGAACCGCTGGGAGGGACCCCCGTCAAGGTGCGAACCGTGTCCGACAGGTAACCATACGCCGCAGTTATAGTAATAAGTGAACCAAAGAACCGTCCCCGAGGTTTGGTAACCGGACATCATGATCGATAACAAGTATTACTGCATAGATGCGCACTGCCACGTCTTTCCGGACAAGGTGGTCGATAGGGCTGTCGGGGCCATCGGGGCGTTTTACCACATTCCGATGGAGCACCGCGGCACGCCCGAAAACCTTGTAAAAGCAGGCTCTGCGGCGGGGATAGACCACTTCGTGATCCACTCCGTGGCCACAAAGCCTCAGCAAGTCAGCAGCGCGAATCAGTATCTGGCGCAGACAGTTTCAGAGCATCCGGGGCGCATCACGGGCCTTGGCACTATCCATCCCCTTTCGGACGACATGGAACGCGACATAAACGAGCTCATATCCCTGGGGCTGCACGGCATCAAGATACATCCCGACATGCAGGATTTCGCTCTGGACTGCGATGGATTCATGGCAGCGTACGAGATATGCCAGGCGAAAGGTCTTCCGGTGCTTGCCCACACTGGCGACAACAGGGCCGACAG
>CAMYWZ010000030.1 GCA_947302945.1 uncultured Bacillota bacterium | reverse complement strand
AGACAGCTTGCTGGAGGAAGTGATGGTGATGTTCTGGCTCTTGCCTGTGCCCAGATCCTTGGCGGAAACGTTCACGATGCCGTTGGCGTCGATATCGAATGTTACCTCGATCTGAGGCACGCCTCTCCTGGCCGGGGGTATTCCGGTGAGCTGGAAGCGTCCGAGCGTAATGTTGTCTGCCGCCATAGGACGTTCGCCCTGCATTACGTGGATGTCGACCGCGGTCTGGTTATCCGCAGCGGTGGAGAAGATCTGGCTCTTCTTGGTAGGAATGGTGGTGTTCCTTTCGATGAGCCTGGTGGCTACGCCGCCGAGGGTCTCTATGGACAGAGACAGCGGGGTTACATCCAGAAGCAGTATGTCGTTGACTTCGCCAGTAAGCACGCCTGCCTGGATGGCTGCGCCTACTGCTACGCACTCGTCCGGGTTGATGCCCTTGAACGGCTCCTTGCCGGTGACCTGCTTAACAGCTTCCTGGACTGCCGGGATACGTGTGGATCCGCCGACGAGTATTACCTTATTGATGTCCGCGTTGGTGACGTGGGCGTCTGCCATGGCCTTCCTCATAGGCTCTATGGTGCGCTGCACGAGGTGGGCGGTGAGCTGATCGAACTTGGCCCTGGTAAGGTCCATGTTCAGGTGCAGCGGGCCTGCCTGGTTGACCGTGATGAACGGCAGGTTGATATTGGTGCTCTGGCTGGAGGAAAGTTCCTTCTTGGCCTTTTCTGCTGCTTCCTTAAGCCTCTGCATGGCCATCCTGTCGCCGCGGAGGTCTACGCCGTTTTCCTTGGCGAACTCGTCCGCCATGTAGTTCATCAGGACGTTATCGAAATCGTCGCCGCCGAGCTTGGTATCGCCATTGGTGGAAAGCACTTCGAATACGCCGTCGCCCAGCTGCAGTATGGATACATCGAAGGTGCCGCCGCCGAGGTCGTATACGAGGACCTTGTGGGAAGCGGTATCCTTGTCAAGACCGTAGGCAAGAGCTGCCGCGGTCGGCTCGTTGACTATTCTCTTGACGTCCAGGCCTGCGATCTTGCCTGCGTCCTTGGTGGCCTGCTTCTGGCTGTCGGAGAAGTAAGCCGGTACTGTGATGACTGCCTCTGTTACAGGCTGTCCGAGGTAGCTTTCGGCATCTGCCTTGAGTTTTGCGAGTATCATGGCGGAGATGTCCTGCGGTGTGTAGGTCTTTCCGTCTATGGATACGGTGAAGGACGAACCCATGTGCCTCTTGATCGAGGAGATGGTCCTGTCCGGGTTGGTGATGGCCTGGCGTTTTGCGGTCTCGCCGACGAGGCGTTCTCCGCCCTTGGTGAAGCCTACTACGGACGGTGTGGTCCTGTTGCCTTCCGCGTTTGCGATGACTACGGGCTCGCCGCCTTCGAGAACTGCTACGCAGCTGTTTGTGGTTCCGAGATCTATTCCTATAACTTTACCCATTTTTATGCCTCCTGAGTATTATTTACTGACTTACTGCGACCATTGCCGGCCGTATTACTTTATTATTCAACGTGTACCCCTTTTGGAACACCTTTGTGACGATTCCGCTCTCCGTGCCTTCAGCTTCCTCTGTCATGACTGCGTGATGGAAGTTCGGATCGAATGGCTCGCCGAGAGCCTTTATCTCCTCCACGTGGTTTTTCGTCATGACGCTTTTAAGCTGCGAGAGTATCATTTCCATGCCGTCAGCGAACTTGTCGCCTTCGGGCTTTGCTTCCATGGCCCTCTCGAAGTTGTCCATGACCTCGAGCAGGTCTGAAGCGAACTTTTCGCCTGCGTAGGCGTACAGATCCGATTTCTCCTTTTCCGTGCGGCGCTTGTAGTTCTGAAACTCCGCGAAAAGCCTTGCGTACTTTTCGGATTCGGACTGCTGCGGCTCCGCGGGCTTTTCTTCAGGCTTTTCTACGCCTGCTTCTTCAGCTTCCGGAGCCTCCGCTCCTGCATCCTTTTCGGCTTCTTCGGCCTCTTCAGCCGGGATGTCGGTGGCGTCTTCGGCCTTTTCATCCTCTATTTCGATGTTTACCGCTTTTTTCTCTTCACTCATTTATCTCATCCTCTTCCTTCGGCGCCTCTATCTCGAAAGACTTGCTGAGGTTGTCGGTTATGTACTTTATGACAGAGGTGACTTCGCCGTACTTCATGCGCTTGGGGCCTATGACTCCGAGCCTTCCGACGAGCTTGCCGTTGACCTTGTAGTCTGCCGTGATGAGCGCGCAGTCCTTGAGATCTTCGGCGTTTTCATCTCCTATGGTTATCATCAGGCCCTGGTCGCGGTTGACGAGGACGTTCGTGAATTCGTCCTTGTTGGTGACCGTCTCCAGGAAGTTCTTGGCTTTGGCGATGTCGTTGTATTCCGGGAGCCTGAATATGTTGCTGTAGCCGTCCATGTAGAGGTCTACGTTGAGCATTTTCTCCAGGGTCTTTACGAAGCTGGGGACTACGCTGCCCGACAGGCTGGAAAGCGATGCCATGTCGCTTTCGAAGGTGGCCGCGATGTTCTCCGTAAGCAGGGTGCTTACCGCTTTGCCCTTGAAGTTGTGCGTCATGACCTTGCTCATGAATGTGAGGTTCTCTTCAGTGTACGGGGCGTTCATCCTGATGGCGGAGTTCGTTACCTTGCCGTCCTCGCAGACTATCATGAGCACCACGGTGCTTTCATCCACGGGCAGGAAGTTTATGTAGTTGATCTTGCTGTCGCTGCGGTTGGGGGTGATGGCGAAGCTTACGAGGTTGGTCATCTCCGAGAGCACTTTGGCTGCGTGCTCAACCGTTTCGTCCAGTTCCGCGGCTCCGTCGCCGAGGCGCTTGGCGATCTCCTCCTTGTTTTCCGCAGGAAGGTCGGCGCTGTTCATCAGCTGGTCTACGTAGAGCCTGTAGGCCTTGTCCGAAGGCACCCTGCCCGCCGACGTGTGGGGGTGCGTAAGGTAACCCATCTCCTCCAGGTCCGACATCTCGTTCCTTATGGTAGCGGGGCTTAAGTCTATATCCGGCCGTTTCGAGAGCGTGCGGCTTCCGACCGGCTCCGAAGTGCTGATGAAGTCGGACACGATGGCCTGAAGTATCTTCAGTTTTCTTTCATTAAGATCCATGACCCTTGGCTCCCTTCTCCTGTTAGCACTCCAATGCATTGAGTGCTAACAACCATGTATAATATAATCCCCTGAAGGACTAATGTCAACAGGGGATTTGTGAATAATTCATGTAGTTTTCAATAATCGGGATCAGTAACCGTAAATGAATTCGCGGTAGGCCCTGCTGTTCCTTGCGTAGTTGCACCCGAGCGCGGCCCCTCCGTCAGGAAGTTCGAGCGAGTACCCATCTATAGGTATGAGAAGCTCCCCGGCTATATGCATGTCGTGCGTGTATATGTATTTCGCAAGGTTGACCATCAGCGAGGGGGAAAGATCCGTGGCTATGCACGGCATTATCCTCTCAGCAAGAGAAACGATCTGAGTGAGCGGCAGCTGCTTGGCCTTGTTGAACGCGGCCATGATGACCTTCCTCTGGCGGGAAGTCCTCTCCCAGTCCGAATTGCCGACGTAGCGCGTCCTTGCGTAAGCGAGGACCTGGTCGGGATTCATGACGTTAACGCCTTCCTTAAGATCCCAGAAATAGTCCGATTCCCAGTTGTAATTGATATAGAACGCTTCTTCCGCCGTGAGCTCTATCTCCAGGTTGCCCACCTGAGCCAGGGCGGCTACGAAGCTCTCAAAGTTTACTATAACATTCGCATCTACCACGACTCCGAAATTGCGCTCGAGAGTCCCGTCTAAAAGCTCTGCTCCTCCGTAAGCGAAGGCCGCGTTGAGCTTAAGCTCGGAAGACCTTATCTTTGCGGCGGTGTCGCGCATGAAGGACACGAGCTTGATCTCGTTGGTGAGTTTATTGATGCTGCAGACTATCATGGTATCCGACAGTCCGTTCTGGCCTACGTACCTTGTGTCGCTTCCGATCAGCAGTATGTTGATGATGTCTGCGTTGAATACCGACTCGACACCTTTCAGGTCCACTTTGGATTCGATGACAGGTGGCATGTAGGTATCGTCTCTCTGGTCGCAGTCATCTGCTTCGAAGGTCCTTTTGTCTTCACGTGACGAGTAGACCGGGATCTTACCCATCTTGCTCATAAGATTATTGTAGTACCACCATCCGGCGGCTCCGGCGGCCACGATGAGGACGGCAAGCACTATCAGCACTATTTTCAATGCCTTGTGTTTCTTCATGATGATCTCCTTTTCCCCTTTTCTCTAATCTACCCCGTATAATATCTGATGTATGGTCCGGCTTATCAGGTCCAGATCGGGGATCAGTGCCGACATCCCCTTGATCATGGTGCCTTCGTACATTCCGGACTCCGGAAAACCTCTCATAACGCTTATATTCATGCCTGCGTTGACCGCCTCTGTAAGGAGGCTGACCATCTGGGCGTTGCTCATGTCGGTAGCCACGTACGGAGTGATGCTGTCCAGGAGTGACAGCATGGAACCCAGACCTGAGGCGCGGCACTTGTTGAAGGCCGCCAGAAGCACCCTTCTCTGCCTTGAAGTGCGCTCCCAGTCCGCGTTGCCGACGTATCTGGCTCTGGCATACTCGAGCGTCATCTCCGGGTTGAGCATATTGGGACCGGCCACGAGGGCCCAGTCTCCGGCGGGGCTCTCCTTGTTGAGATAATCCGCCTCTGCCTGATAAAGGTCTATCTCTATGTCGCCTATCTGAGTGAAGGCGTAGAGGAAACCTTCGAAGTTTATGCAGACGTTGTGATCTATATGTATTCCGAAGTTATGTTCTATGGTCCTGTCCAGCAGGGACATTCCTCCGAAGGCATAGGACGCGTTTATCTTGTTGTTCTCGTATCCGGGGATCTCCACGTAGGTATCCCTTAAAATGGATACCATATTGAGAGCTCCGGTATACCTGTTGACGCTGAGTATAATTATCGAGTCCGAACGGCCTCTCATGGAGAGGTCCCTCGAGTCGCAGCCTATGAGCAGGATGTTAGTGATGTTGCCGTCCTGCACGAGGTGCACGTTCCTGTTGTTGAGGAAGGGCTCGCGGAAGGTGTCGTCAACCTCCGGACCGGTATCGGCCCACGCTGCGCTGTAATCGGACAGTTCAGACCAGGGATCGCAGTCTTCTGCTTCGTCGTCCACGGAGAGGATGAATTTGCCGAATTCCGAGGGTATCTGGACCTCCGCGGCCGTGTCTATGCGCTCTATTTTGTTCAGCAGATGCGGTATAGCGTGTAGGCCGCCGGCTCCGCAGACGAGATGCGCGCAGATCGTTATCAGCGCGATTTTCAAAACAACTGATGTCTTTTTCTTCTCTTCCATAGACTAAAAGACTATAGCACAATTTGGCTTTTCGGTCAAGCCTGTGTCACTTCTTAAAGCTCAGCTTCGGCTCCTCACCTTTTATGAGCCTTTTTATGTTTCCCCTGTGTTTATAGACCATCACGGCAGCCATTGCCAGAGCATAGGGCCAGAAGGGCCTTTCCATGAACACCGAGGCTATGGGCAGTCCGACGGCAGCGGTGATCGACCCTGCCGACATGCGTTTTGACAGCGCCGTTACGACTATGCAGACCGCAAGGAGCAGAAGCGCCATCTTCCAGTTGACCATCAGCACCGAGCCGAATGCCGCGGCCACGCCTTTGCCTCCTTTAAAGCCGTAAAAAACAGGCCAGACGTGCCCCGCTATCACGGCAGCAGCGCAGATGTAGGAGCAGACCGGGCCGGCGAGGCTTCCGAGGAACACGGCAAGCGCGCCCTTGGCGATATCGACCAGCAGTACTGCTGCAGCGGCCTTTTTCCCGAGGACTCTGAGCGTATTGGTGGTGCCTGCGTTGCCGCTCCCTTCTTTCCTGATCTCTATGCCTTTCATCCTTCCGGCTATTATGGAAGGAGATATGCTTCCGAGAAGGTAGGCTATTATGATATACAGCCAGAACATTATCTGATCTGCTCCTTTACTATTCTGATCACGTCGCCCCGGACAAAGTCCGCGGCTTTGAGTATGGCATTCTTGACTGCCTTAGGCCCCGACGATCCGTGCATCTTGATTATGGGCTTTTCCACGCCCAGTATGGGCGCTCCGCCGTATTCCGAGTAGTCCGTCTGGCTCCTGATGGCTGCCATCATCTCCGCGGGAAGCCTGGACGCCATGGCCTTTGAGAGCCTTCCGACCATGCCTTCGGTGAGCTTGAGTATTATGTTTCCAGTAAAACCGTCCGCGACTATGACGTCGCAGGTGCCTTCGGGAATGTCGCGGGCTTCGACGTTGCCGACGAAGTTGAGCTTGCTGCCGGCGAGCAGTTCGTAGGCCTTCTTGGTAAGGGACGTGCCCTTTTCAGCCTCCGCGCCTATGTTGGCAAGGCCGACTCTGGGATTCTCCCTGCCGAGGACCTTCTCTACGTATATGCTGCCCATGAGGCCGAATTCGTACAGGTTCCTGGGTTTGCACTCCGCGTTGGCACCGGCGTCCACAAGGACTGCCGGGACAGAACCTACGATAGGATACAGGGAACAGATGGCCGGACGGTCTACGCCTTTGATCCTGCCGCATATGAGAAGACCGCCCACGAGAAGGGCTCCGGTGCTGCCTGCGGAAACGAAGGCGTCCGCAAGGCCGTCCTTGACTATGGTGAGCCCCTGGACTATCGTGGAGTCGGTTTTTGTCCTAATAGCCTTTACGGGAGGCTCGTTGTTGGTGATGACGTCAGAAGCGCCTACTGTGATGATATTCGCAGGGATGCCTTCCGGGCTTTCCTGCGCAAGAAGCTCGTAGAGCCTTTCCTTAGGCCCTATGAGGGCTATCGTGCAGTCCGTTTCCTTTGCCGCAAGAAGCGCGCCCTTTACTATTGCCAGAGGGGCATTGTCGCCTCCCATGGCATCCACTATGATAGTCAAATCGCTGTCCTCCTGCTATATGACCGGGTAAAGCGGTTCTCCGCCTTCAAGTACGTTAACGATGCTCTGCGCGCATATCATGCCGCAGGAATAATATGCTTCCAGCGTCTGAGCCGCCGCGTGGGGCGTGAGTATGACGCTGTCTATGCTCCTTAGGGGGCTGCCGGCGGGAAGAGGTTCCTTCTCGTACACGTCCGCAGCGCCTGCCGCGAGCTTTCCGGACGCAAGAGCTGCCGCGAAGGCCGCCTCGTCCATGACGCTGCCGCGGGAGGTGTTGACCAGATACGCGCCGTCCTTCATCTTTGCTATGGCTGCAGCGTCTATCATGTGATAGGTGGAAGGAATGGCCGGGCAGTGCACCGTTACGATATCGCTTTCCTTAAGAAGGGTGTCCATATCCACGAGCTTTGCGCCGTGCTCCGCAGCCTTTTCCGCTGAAGTTACAGGGTCCGAGGCGAGCAGCCCGCATCCGAAAGGCGCCAGCCTGTCCGCGACGTCCTGCCCTATCTTGCCGAAGCCTATGATGCCGACAGTCATCTCCTTAAGGGTCCTGGCCTTTTCAAGGCCCCATCCTCCGGCTTTGACCTTCCTGTCGTAGCCGGGCACGTTCTTGAGCATCCCTAGTATCAGAGCCAGGGTGAATTCCGCGACTTCCACATGGTTGACTATGGTGCCGACGCGTATCCCCTTTTCCTTAAGATAAGGAAGATCCATGGTGTCCATGCCAACGCCGTACCTTGCTACTATCTTCAGCCTGCCGGCTTTGTACACAGTATCTTTATTGTAAAGCTCAAGGCCGCCTATGACAGCGTCAAGATCCGCAAGGAAGTCCGCGAGTTCTTCGCCCTTCAGCCAATGGCCGGTATCGTTGTAAACTATCTCGTATCCTCTGTCCCTGAAAAGCTTCAGAGCGTCCTCCGGGACCTGAAAGCTGTAGTCCTTGAGCGCTATCCCTACCTTCATGGCAATGCCCGCCTTTCATAAGTATTAAAGTATATTATACTATTTTTAAGGAAATAAAAAAAGGGCCAAGCAGAGCCTGACCCTTAGTTTTTGTGTGAAATTACTCTTCGATAGCGGAAACTACGCCGGAAGCAACTGTACGGCCGCCTTCACGAATAGCGAACCTCATTCCCTGCTCGATGGCTACGGGAGTGATGAGCTCGATGTCCATGGTCACGTGGTCGCCGGGCATGCACATCTCGGTGCCTGCGGGCAGGGAGATGGTACCGGTAACGTCAGTTGTTCTGATGTAGAACTGCGGTCTGTAGCCGTTGAAGAACGGAGTGTGACGTCCGCCTTCGGACTGCTTCAGAACGTATACCTGACCGCTGAACTTGGTGTGCGGGTGAATGCTGCCCGGCTTAGCGAGAACCTGACCTCTTTCGATCTCGTTTCTCTGTACGCCACGGAGCAGTACGCCGATGTTGTCGCCGGCTTCGCCCTGATCGAGCAGCTTGCGGAACATCTCAACGCCGGTAACTACGACGCTTCTCTTCTCATCGGTAAGTCCTACGATCTCTACGGTATCGCCTACCTTAACAACGCCTCTCTCTACACGGCCGGTAGCAACAGTACCACGACCGGTGATGGAGAATACGTCCTCGACAGGCATCAGGAACGGCTTGTCGGTCGGACGCTCGGGCTGCGGGATGTACTCGTCAACAGCATCCATAAGCTCCATGATCTTGTCGCCCCAGGGACCGGTCGGATCCTGGAGTGCCATAAGAGCGGAACCTCTGATGATAGGAGTATCGTCGCCGGGGAAGTCATAGCTGGAGAGCAGCTCTCTGATTTCCATTTCTACGAGGTCGAGAAGTTCTTCATCATCAACCATATCGCACTTGTTCATGAATACGATGATGTAGGGAACGCCTACCTGACGGGAAAGCAGG
>CAMYWZ010000029.1 GCA_947302945.1 uncultured Bacillota bacterium | reverse complement strand
GAGGTGAAAAGACAAAGAAGCCTCGTCAAAAGCGAGGCTTTTTTCATGGCCTCAAAGAAAGGACAGAAAATGAAGAGACTGTTTACATCAGAATCAGTTACCGAAGGTCATCCCGACAAGATCTGCGACCAGATCTCGGACTCCATACTGGACGAGGCTCTGCGCCAGGACCCCAAGAGCCGCGTCGCCTGCGAGACTTTCGTTACCACCGGTCTTGTCACTATCATGGGCGAGATAACCACGGAAGGGTACATAGATTTCCAGGGCATTGCACGCAAAGTCATAGAGGACATAGGCTACGGCAAGTCCGAGTACGGCTTCGACTACAGGTCCTGCGGAGTTTTGAGTTCTGTGCACGCGCAGAGCCCGGACATAGCGCTCGGCACCAACGACGAAGTCGGCGGAGCAGGGGACCAGGGCATCATGTTCGGTTACGCCTGCAATGAGACCCCGGAGCTCATGCCGCTCCCGATCTCCCTTGCGCACAGGCTCGCGGAAAGGCTCGCGAAAGTCAGAAAAGACGGCACCATCCCGTACTTAAGGCCGGACGGCAAGACCCAGGTCACCGTCGAGTACGATAAGAACTGGAAGCCCGTAAGGGTAGACACCGTCCTGATCTCCACCCAGCACGACCCGGAGGCAACTCTTGAGCAGATCCGCTGGGACCTCATGGACCACGTCATAAAGCCGGTAGTTCCGGAAGAGCTTCTGGACGCGGATACCAAATACCTCGTCAACCCCACAGGGCGCTTTGTGATAGGCGGCCCCGCCGGAGACACCGGCCTTACAGGACGCAAGATCATAGTTGACACATACGGAGGATACGCAAGGCACGGCGGCGGAGCCTTCTCCGGCAAGGATCCCACGAAGGTGGACCGTTCGGCATGCTACGCAGCCCGCTGGGCAGCCAAGAACGTCGTTGCCGCAGGGCTTGCGGACCGCTGCGAGATAGAGCTTTCGTACGCGATAGGCGTGGCGGAGCCGGTCTCGGTGCTCATAGACACTCACGGAACAGGCGTCATGCCTGACGAGAAGATATCCGAGATAGTCTGCAAGGTCTTCGATTTCAGGCCCGCAGCCATCATCAGGGACCTTAAGCTCAGGCGCCCCATCTACAGGAAGACCGCTGCCTACGGACACTTCGGCCGCGAGGACGAGGACTTCACATGGGAGCGCACCGACCGCACGGAGCAGCTGCGCGCGTACGCAGGCATCAACGTTTAGCATCATCACAGGAGAAACAACATGGGAATCAAAGTAGCAAAATTCGGCGGAAGTTCAGTAGCCGACACCATACAGCTCATGAAGGTCAGGGACATCATAAGCTCTGACCCTTCAAGGCGTTACGTAGTTTTATCCGCGCCCGGCAAGCGCTACGAGCAGGACACCAAGATGACTGACCTGCTGTACCTCTGCCACACCCACCTAGTCAACCACCTTCCCTGGGACCAGCTCTTCCAGGTGGTATGCGACCGCTTCTCGGCCATAGCCTTCACCCTCGGCATCAGCCAGGACATCCTGGACCTCCCCAAAGAATACGCGAAGATCAGGGAAGAGATGGAGAAGGGCGCCGGCGCCGACTACATCGCAAGCCGCGGAGAATACCTCAATTCCAGGCTCTTTGCGGCATATCTGGGATGGGACTTCATAGACGCAGCGGACGTCATCAGGTTCGACGAGCGCGGCAGGTTCCTTGCGGAGCCCACAAACGAGGTCCTTTCGGCAGAGCTCAAAAAGCATAAGACCGCGGTCATTCCGGGCTTTTACGGCGCGGATCCTTCCGGAAAGATAGTCACCTTCAGCCGCGGCGGCTCGGACATCACCGGCTCCATAGTTGCAAGGGCAGCCAAGGCGGAAGTCTACGAGAACTGGACTGACGTCCACGGCTTCCTCACCACGGACCCCCGCATAGTAAAAGACCCGCAGCCCATCAAATACATTTCGTACCAGGAGCTCCGCGAGCTTTCCTACATGGGCGCTTCCGTGCTGCATGAGGACGCCATCTTCCCCGTCAGGGAGGCCGGCATCCCCATCAACATCCGCAACACCAACGATCCGGAGCACCCGGGCACCATAATACTCGAAAAGACCCCGGAAGGCAGCATGGGCGTCATCACAGGCATCGCGGGAAGCAAGGACTTCATCGTAATCGCCATGCACAAGTACATGATGACCTCCGAGCGCGGCTTCATGAAGAGGATACTCAGCATACTCGACACCTACGACATCAGCTTCGAGCACATGCCCACCGGCATAGACACCCTGTCCCTGGTCGTGGACTCCAGCCAGGTCGGCAACAAGCTCCAGGACGTCGTGGACGACATCAAGAGGTCCCTGGAGCCGGATACCATCGACGTTTACGAGGACATCGCCCTCATCGCCACCGTCGGACAGGGAATGACTTACCGTCCCGGCGTCGCTGCCAAGCTCTTCACCGCGCTTGCCGACAAGGGCATCAACATCCGCATGATAGACCAGGGCTCCTCCGAGATCAACATCATCATCGGCGTCGCAAACAAGGACTTCGAGGAAGCCATCAGAGCGATATACAACGCATTCATATAAATACGCTTTTGCCTTCCCCTTCAGGGGAAGGTGCCTGCATAAGCAGGCGGATGAGGAGATATAATGGGATTTTTCGATAAGATCTTCGGCGACTGGAACGCAAACGAGATCAAGAAGATAGAGAAGATCGTCGCGAAAGTAGAGGCGCTGGACGAATCCATGCAGGCCTTAAGCGACGAGGAACTCAAGGCGTTCACCCCCAAGCTCAAGGCGCGCCTTTCGGCAGGGGAGACCCTTGACGACATACTTCCCGAAGCGTTCGCAGTCTGTCGCGAAGCAGCCGCCAGAGTGCTGAAAATGAAGCACTTCCACGTCCAGCTCGTGGGCGGCGTGGTGCTGCATCAGGGGAACATAGCTGAAATGAAGACAGGTGAAGGCAAGACCCTCGTGGCCACCCTGCCTGTTTACCTCAACGCGCTTGCCGGCCACGGCGTGCACGTAGTAACAGTCAACGACTACCTCGCCCAGCGAGACGCCGCCTGGATGGGCCAGGTCTACGAATTCTTAGGGCTTACCGTCGGCTGCGTCATCCACGGCATAGACCCCGCCGTGCGCAGGGCAGCTTACCTTGCCGACATCACCTACGGCACCAACAACGAGTTCGGCTTCGACTACCTTAGGGACAACATGGTCATCTACAAGGAAGACCAGATGCAGAGGGAGCTTTCCTACGCCATCGTCGACGAGGTGGACTCCATACTCATAGACGAAGCCAGGACCCCGCTCATCATCTCCGGCCAGGGCGAAGACTCATCCGACCTCTACACCAAAGCCGACAGGTTCGTCCGCACCCTCACCAAGGGCGAAGTCATCAAGGAAGGCGATCCCAGGCTCGGCGGCACCATCACCACCACGGGGGACTTCACCGTTGATGAAAAGGACAAGACCGTCGCGCTGACAGAGCAGGGCGTTGCCAAGGCGGAGAGGTACTTCGGTATAGAGAACTTCTCCGATCCCCAGAACATGGAGATCAACCACCACGTGCTCATAGCCCTCAAGGCGCACAGCATAATGCACCGCGACATAGACTACATAGAGCACGAAGGCGAGATCGTCATAGTCGACGAGTTCACCGGCCGTCTGATGTTCGGACGCCGCTACTCCGATGGCCTGCACCAGGCCATCGAGGCCAAGGAGGGCATCAAGGTCCGCTCCGAGTCCAAGACGCTTGCCACCATAACCCTTCAGAACTACTTCCGCATGTACAAAAAGCTCGCCGGAATGACCGGTACGGCCAAGACGGAAGAAGAGGAATTCACCGAGATCTACAACATGCAGGTAGTGGTGATCCCAACCAACAAGCCCGTCATCCGCGACGACATGGAGGACGTGGTCTACACCACGCAGAAGGCCAAGTTCAGGGCCAGAGTGGAAGATATAGTACCCAGGCACGCGACAGGCCAGCCGGTGCTCGTAGGTACTATTTCCGTAGAAAAGTCGGAGATGCTTTCTGCCATGCTTCAAAGGCGCGGCGTAAAACACGAAGTCTTAAACGCCAAGCAGCACATGCGCGAGGCTGAGATAGTCGCCAAAGCCGGACAGAAGGACGCCGTCACCATAGCCACCAACATGGCCGGCCGAGGCACGGATATCATCCTGGGGCCGGGAGTCGTGGAGCTCGGAGGCCTTCATATCATAGGCACGGAGCGCCATGAGGCAAGGCGCATAGACAACCAGCTGCGCGGCCGTTCCGGACGTCAGGGAGACCCCGGTTCCTCGCAGTTCTACGTCGCCCTCGACGACGACCTCATGCGCCTGTTCGGAGGCGAGAGGATACAGACCATGATGGGCCGCATGGGGCTTTCGGAAGACGAACCTCTGGCTGCCGGCATGCTCACGAAGACCATAGAGAACGCCCAGAAGAAGGTCGAAGGCCGCAACTACGGCATAAGAAAGTACGTCCTTCAGTACGACGACGTAATGAACCGCCAGCGCACCATCATCTACGAGGAGAGGAACCGCGTCCTTAAGGGCGAGGACCTCAAGGACCACATACTCAAGATGATGAGCGACATCGCGGGCGAGATAGCCGACGCAGTTTCGGCTCAGTCCAAGGACCCGATGGAGTGGGACTACGAAGAGCTCAACTCGAGGGTGAAGGCCGTGTCTCCGGCGCTTCCCAGGATAGTCGTGGACGACGACGCGAAGCGCCTCTTCAACAGGGACAAGCTGCAGGAGTCCATTATGGATCTCTTCAGCAAGATGTACGCCAGGAAGGAAGCGGAGATAGGCGTCGCCCGCATGAGGGACGTGGAGCGCATGATACTCCTGCGCATCGTGGACACCAAGTGGATGGACCACATAGACGCCATGGACCAGCTGAAGACAGGCATAGGCCTGCGCTCGCTGGGCCACCAGGATCCGGCCAGGGCCTACGCCAACGAAGGCTTCGACATGTTCGAGCTGATGCTCAAGAGCATCTGCGACGACATGGTGCGCTTCGTGTTCGGCGTCACTATAAGGACCGATACGGAAAGAAGGCAGGTAGTAAGGCTCGGCGAGGGCTCCAAGCAGGCGGTCCAGTCCGCGGCTGAAGAGGCGAAGGAGGAAGCCCGCGCCCAGGCGTCCAGGATCAGGGTGGCAGGCGGCAGCGTGCCCAAGGCGGCCCCTAAGGCAAACGACACCGGCGGCGAAAAGCCCATGCCTGTCCGCGTCGCCAAGACCCCCGGCCGCAACGATCCCTGCCCCTGCGGCTCCGGCAAAAAATACAAGAACTGCTGCGGAAAGAACGTTTAGCACCAGAGGGACGGTCCTTTTGGTGCCGAATAGCACCAGAGGGACGGTCCTTTTGGTGCCGAATAACAAGGAGAGACAGATGGTACTACTTGACGATATAAAGCTTCAGCTTCCTGCGGTGACGGAGACTCTGGGGAAACTCAGAGACTCCCTTTGACATCGCGGTACTGAAGGAAAAGCTTGCGGACTACGAGCTTCAGATGCAGATCGACGGTTTCTGGGACGACCTCGAGAGGGCCCAGAAGGCGGTCCGCGAAAAAAAGACGATAGAAAACACCGTTGGCGAGTACGAGGACTGCGTCTCGCAGCTGGAGGACCTTCGCACCTGCATAGAGATGGCCGAGGAGGCCCAGGACGATGAGCTCGGCGAGGAGGCCAGAAGCGAATTCGCGCAGCTTTCGGAGAAGGTCGAGGACCTTCATCTCCGCACGCTCCTTAAAGAGGAGTACGACCACAACAACGCGATAGTCACGCTGCACTCCGGCGCAGGCGGCGTGGAGGCCCAGGACTGGGCCGAGATGCTCATGCGCATGTACCTGCGCTGGGCGGATTCCAAGGGTTACAAGGTCACGATGATGGACGTCCAGGACGACACCGAGGCGGGCATCAAGTCCGCCGAATTCCTTGTGGAAGGGGAGAACGCCTACGGGTACCTTCGCAGCGAGCGCGGCGTGCACAGGCTCGTGCGCATAAGCCCCTTCAACGCCCAGGCAAAGCGCCAGACTTCGTTCGCTTCCGTGGACATCACCCCGGAGCTGGACGATTCCGTGACAGTCGACATCAACCCGGAGGACCTTCGCATAGATACTTACAGGTCGTCCGGCGCGGGCGGCCAGCACGTCAACAAGACGGATTCCGCGGTCCGCATCACGCACCTTCCCACAGGCATAGTCGTAAGCTGCCAGAACGAGCGCAGCCAGCACCAGAACAAGGATTTCGCCATGAAGGTCCTGTACGCCAAGCTGTACGCCCTGGCAAAGCAGGAGCACAAGGACAGGATATCCGATCTTAAGGGCAACTTCAGCCAGATCGCCTGGGGAAGCCAGATACGCTCCTACGTTTTCCAACCATACACCATGGTCAAGGACCACCGCACGGGCGAGGAGACCAGCAACGTCCAGGCCGTCATGGACGGCAGGCTGGACAACTTCATAAACGCCTACCTTTCCGGCAAGAAGAGGGGAGACGCGGATATTGAGTAAGAAATACAGGGCGATGCTCTTCGATTACGACGGCACGCTCGTTGACACAAACCAGCTCATCGTGGACTCGTGGAACCATATGTACAGAAAGCACTTCGGCGGCACCCTCACCGGGGACGACGTCAAGTGGACCTTCGGCATGATACTCAGGGACGCCCTCGACGAGCAGATGAAGCGCATGGGCCACAGCGGCTACGATCTTGACGAAATAGTTGCAAGCTACAGGGAATTCCAGCTCAGACCTGTCACCACTCCGGCGCCGCCGTTTGAAGGCATCCCGGAGCTCATCGCAGAGCTGAAGGCCCGCGGAGTGCTTCTGGGGATCGTAACGTCCCGCGCGCAGGACACGCTTATGAAAGGCCTTGCAAAGTACGGCCTTACGGACAGCTTCGGCTTCATAGTCTGTGCAGAGACCACGGACATCTACAAGCCCCGTCCGGAGCCCGCGCTCATATGCTGCGAAGGCCTCGGCGTGCGGCCCGAAGACTCCCTCATGGTCGGCGACAGCGTCTTCGACCTTCAGTGCGGCAGCAACGCCGGCTGCGACTCCGCCTTCGTCACCTGGTCCTTTGCCACCAGCCGTGAAAAGGCCATAAGCTTCGGCAGGCCGACTTATATGATAGATAAACCCGAGCAGCTTCTGGAACTCGTTTAGGAGGAAGCGCCATGAAAAAGACCTGGGTCATAATTGTAAATGTGCTCATCATGATCGCGATGCTGACTTTCGTGGTCATCTATTCCAATACAGAGGATAAGGTTACGACGCAGAGGCAGATAGAGCATTATGAAAACCTCACGATCACGATGGAGCAGGTCACCGAGAACTACCTTCAGGGAGAACAGCACATCTGCGACGTGTGGGCGCATTACATCAACAGCGCCCACATGACACTGGAGGAGGCCGTCTCCTTCATCCGCGTCTCACATGTAACGACGAAAGCCTCTGCGCACATCGTTTACCGCGACACGCTTACCGGCCTGTCCACGAGAGCGGGGCGTACCGGCTCGGACGATTACAACGTCTCCTATGCGCGCATGGATCTTTTAAACGATGTCAGCTGGATCAACGGACTGGGTGAGTCTGTCAACATTTCCCGCGCCTATACGAACCCGGTCAACGGAGAGCAGTCTCTGGCCTTCTGTAATTTCGTCACGGTTTATGATGAAGAGACAGGAAAGAGCAGGGAAGCCATACTGCTGCGCGTGCTGCCCATCTCGGAGCTGGAGCAGAAATGGGTCTTCCCGCAGGAAGAGTTTAAAAGCGCCGAGCTTTCCATGATAGACTCGGACGGCGACTACATCATAAAGGGCCATTCCTTCAAGAACTCCAGCTTCTTTGAGTTCTACAGGTCCTACAATTCCATCGATATCACGACATCAAAGGCGTTCTTCGAAAAGATCACCTCGACGAGCGGCTCATTTACCATGCTCAACTCGCGCGGCGAGGAGTGCATACTCGCCCATAGCCAGGTCGCCGAGACCGAAGGATGGACCCTTCTCAGCCTCATGCCGATGAAGGACCTGAGTGCCAACACGGAAAACTGGCTGCTGATAGGCATCGTTTCAGCAGGCCTCGTCTGCCTGTTCGTCTTCGACCTGATGGTCATACTCCACTTCAACAAGAAGCTCCAGTCGGCTGCTAAGGAAGCCGCATCGGCAAACAAGGCGAAGACCGATTTCCTCTCGACCATGTCTCACGACATCCGCACTCCGATGAACGCCATCATCGGCCTTACGACGATTGCGGAAAAGAATCCCGGAGACGCGGAATCGGTCGGAGAGAACCTGCGCAAGATCAAGCTGGCAAGCAACCACCTGCTCACCCTGATCAACGACATCCTGGACATTTCAAAGGTGGAGAGCGGAAAGCTCAACCTCAGCCCGCAGAACTTCTCCATAGTCGAGACCGTGGAGAACCTGATGAACCTGTCCCAGCCCATGGTCAAGGAAAAGAACATCGAGTTCAACTTCCGCACTAGCAAGATGCAGACGGAGTACCTCTATGCAGACCAGCTCCGCCTGAACCAGATTTACATCAACATCCTCTCCAACGCCATCAAGTACACGGAGCCCGGCGGCCGCGTCAGCGTCGACATGAGCGAGGAAGCGAGCGAAAAAGAAGGCTGCGTAAAGCTTACCTACAGGGTATCCGATACCGGAATCGGAATGACTCCGGAGTTCATGGCAAACATGTACCAGCCGTTCTCGCGCCAGACGGACAGCCGCGTAAACAGCATCCAGGGCACCGGCCTGGGCCTTGCCATCACAAAGCAGATGGTGGACCTTATGGGCGGCACCATCGACTGCCAGAGCGAGCAGGGCAAGGGAACCACGTTTACCGTAGTGCTGGATATTCCGATCTCTGACCGTCAGAGGGACGACATGAAGCTCGATCCCATGGACATCCTCATCGTCGACGACGA
>CAMYWZ010000028.1 GCA_947302945.1 uncultured Bacillota bacterium | reverse complement strand
ATCCTGCTGGCGGAAAACAACAAGGGCTATCATAACCTGATCAAGATCGTCTCCCTTGCGTACAAGGAAGGCTTCTATTACAAGCCCCGCATAGACCACGAGCTCCTCGAAAAATACCACGAGGGCCTGATCTGCCTGTCCGCCTGCCTTCAGGGCAAGGTCCAGAGGGAGCTTCGAAGCGACGACGAATACAACGGCAGCTACGAAGAGGCCAAAACAGAGGCCATGTTCTTTAAAAACATCTTCGGCGAAGACTTCTACCTCGAGATGCAGGACCAGGGCCTTCCCGAGGAGATCCCTGTAAACAGAGGCCTTCGGAGGCTCTCCAAGGAACTTGGCATCAAGCTCGTCGCAACAAACGACGCCCACTACCTCCACCAGGAGGACGCGGCCGCGCATGAAGTTCTCCTCTGCATAGGCTCAAAGCACCTTCTTGCGGATGAGGACCGCATGCGCTTCCCCAACGACCAGTTCTACCTCAAGTCGGAGGACGAGATGCGGGAGCTTTTCAAGGACATCCCGCAGGCCATAGACAACACTCAGGAAGTCGCCGCCAAGTGCAGCTTCGACTTCGAGTTCGGCAAATACCACATCCCCAAGTTCCCCGTCCCGGAAGGCTACACCGAGAACGGCTTCTTCGAGTACCTTTGCTGGTCGGGGCTCGAGTACCGCTACGGCAGCACCCAGAAGCTCCCATCGGCCTCAAGGCCCTGCCCCAAGACACCTCCTGCGGACGTGGAGAGCCTTGCTCCCACAGTCTCCGCGGAGCTTAGGGACCGCATGCGCTATGAGATCAGCACCATCGAAAAGATGGGCTACGTGGGCTACTTCCTCATAGTCTGGGACTTTGTAAACTTCGCGAAAGGAAGCGGCATCATGGTCGGACCGGGCAGAGGCTCGGCAGCAGGCTCCGTCGTCTCCTACACCATGGAGATCACGGATATAGACCCCATACGCTTCAACCTGATCTTCGAGCGTTTCCTCAACGCGGAGCGCGTCTCCATGCCGGATATAGACATGGACTTCTGCGTTGAGCGCCGCGGCGAGGTCATAGAGTACGTAAAGCAGCGCTACGGAGTGGACAACGTCTCTCAGATATCCACCTTCGGAACGCTTAAGGCAAGGAACGCGTTCAAGGACGTCGCCCGCGT
This sequence comes from uncultured Bacillota bacterium, assembly GCA_947302945.1. Lineage (GTDB taxonomy): Bacteria > Bacillota > Clostridia > Peptostreptococcales > Anaerovoracaceae > RUG13409. The sequence goes on along the minus strand of CAMYWZ010000028.1, from coordinate 7,775 downwards.
AATGGGACTGTCCTTCGCAAGGTCCCTTGAGATCACCAAGATGATCCCGGACGACCTCAAGATCACGCTGGACAAGGCGCTGGTCCAGAGCCCGGACTTCAAGGCGGCCTATGATTCGGACCCGCAGGTAAGAAGCATAGTCGATACGGCCCGCATACTCGAAGGCCTTTCCAGAAACGCAGGCACGCACGCGGCAGGAGTCGTAATATCCTCCGAGCCCGTGGACGACGTCGTGCCTCTGGTGTCCTCGGACAAAGGCCTCGCAACGCAGTTTACGATGACGGAGATAGAGCACCTGGGGCTCCTTAAGATGGACTTCCTGGGTCTTCGCAACCTCACCGCCATCCAGGACTGCCTCCGCATGATAAAAAAGGACACCGGCCTCGACATAGACCTTCAGAAGATCCCCTACGACGACCCGGAAGCCTTTAAAATAATAGCAAGCGGCAACACCATAGGCATATTCCAGCTTGAATCCGGAGGGATGACGGGCTTCATGAAGGACCTTCAGCCGGACTGCCTCGAAGACCTCATCGCAGGCATCTCCCTGTACCGCCCCGGCCCCATGGACTCCATACCCACCTACGTGGCATGCAAGAAGAACCCCAAGAAGGTCAAATACCTCGTGCCGCAGCTGGAACCCATACTGTCCCCCACTTACGGCTGCATAGTCTACCAGGAGCAGGTCATGGACATAGTCCGCGCTCTGGGAGGCTACTCCTACGGCAGAGCGGACCTCGTGCGCCGCGCCATGTCCAAGAAGAAAGCCGACGTCATGGCGAAGGAAAGGGAGTACTTCGTGAACGGCAAGCTTAACGCGGACGGCTCCGTGGACGTTCCGGGCTGCATAAGAAACGGCATTCCCGAGGCTGCCGCCAACCAGATATTCGATGAGATGACGAGCTTCGCGGCCTACGCCTTCAACAAGAGCCACGCTGCAGCTTACGCCGTCGTAGCATACCAGACCGCCTGGCTTAAGTGCCACTACCCCGCGCAGTTCATGGCAAGCCTCATGACCTACCCGGCCAACAACGACGCGGTGGCGGGCCTCATACGCAACGCCCGCGACATGGGTATACAGGTGCTGCCTCCGGACGTCAACCACAGCCAGAAGCACTTCGATACGGAGGACGGAAAGATACGCTACGGCCTCCTTGGCATCAAGCACGTTGGCGAAGGCATGGTCGAGGAGATCATACGCGCAAGGAACGTCAAGATGCCCTCGGATATCTTCGAATTCGTGGACGGCCTGGACGTGCACCAGATCAACCGCCTTGCCATGGAAGCTCTGGTAAAAGCCGGCGCCCTGGACTGCTTCCCCGGAAACAAAGCGCAGAAACTCGCCGCCGTCGGGGACCTCATAGACAGCGCCCAGAACACCGCCAAGAGCACTCTGGAGGGTCAGATCAGCCTCTTCGCCATGGAGGACAGCTCAAAGAGCATAGAGATCAGGCGCACCATGCCCCCGGCTACGGAGTTCAGAAGGGAAGACCTTCAGAAGATGGAGAAGGAGCAGCTGGGCATATACCTTACCGACCATCCCTTAAACGACGTGGAGAGTCTGGTAAAGAGCGTCATAACGATAGACACGGAAACGCTTGCAAATCCCGAAAAATGTGATAATATCAAGAACGGTTCCTCCGCAACGATGGCAGGGCTTATCACTTCGGTAAAGAAGATGGTCACCAAGAAGGGCGGCCAGATGGCCTTCCTTACCATGGAGGACCTCACCGGCCAGATAGAAGTGGTGGCCTTCACCAAATGCTTCGACAACTACCGTCAGAACATGGAGGAGGACAACGTCGTAGTCATCAAGGGGAAGCTGGATCTTAAGGAAGAAGGCAATCCCAAGCTGATCGCGGACAGCGTCATGCCCCTTTCGGACATGACTGTAAAGATCAGGATGGTCAAGATAGTCATCCCGGAGCAGTACGGCGATCAGGACGGTCTGGAAGCCTTCAGACAGATCGCGAAAAGGCACCTTGGGGACATGCCCGTAGCCATCCTGGTAAAGAGCACGGGCCACAAGTTCAAGCCGGACTACGACCTCTGGGTCGAGCCGGACGATGCGTTTTACAAAGAGATATTCGAGGCTTTCGGAAACGATTGCTTAAGATAGTGCGCCCCAGGCACAGAAAGGGCGCTTAAGGAGGAAAAGAAATGAGAGTTGGAGTACTTACGAGCGGCGGGGATGCCCCGGGAATGAATGCCACCATCAGGGCTGTCGTCAGAGGCTGCCTGTATTACGGGATGGAGGTCTTCGGCATACACCAGGGTTATGAAGGCCTTCTCAACGACGAGTTCGAGCCCATGCAGAAGTCTTCCGTAGCGGACATCATCCACCGCGGCGGCACCATACTGCAGACCGCACGTTCGGACGAGTTCATGACCGACGAAGGCAAGCTGAAGGGCTATGAAAGGCTGAAGATCCACGGCATAGACGCTCTTGTCGTAATAGGCGGAGACGGCACGCTCAACGGCGGCCTCAGGCTGCACGAGCTTACGCGCATGCCTGTGTTCGGCCTGCCCGGCACCATAGACAACGACCTTGCCTACACCGATTTCACGATAGGCTTCGACACGTCGATCAACACAGTGCTGTCCGCCATAGGAAACATCAGGGATACTTCCAGCGCTCACGGCCGCACCACCATAATAGAGGTCATGGGCCGCCACTGCGGCGACATAGCTCTGCACGCAGGTCTTGCCGGAGGCGCCGAGACCATACTCATTCCCGAAAAGCCTTTTGATATAGACGACATAGCCGCGAAGCTGCTCGCAGGCAAAGAGCGCGGCAAGAAGCACTCCATCATCATCAAGGCCGAAGGCGTCGGGATGTCTTCCGAAGAACTTGCGAAGAAGATCTCCGACATAACCCATGCGGAGACCAAGGTAGTGGTGCTCGGCTACATACAGCGCGGAGGCGGCCCTACCGCCCGCGACAGGATACTGGCAAGCCGCACCGGCGTTCGCTGCGTGGAACTGATACGCGAAGGCGTTACGAACGCGGCTGTAGGCATCAAGGGCGACACCATCGTGGACTATCCTCTTTCAGTGGCTCTTGCCATGGAAAAGAACGTCCATTTCGACTATCAGCGCATCTGCGACATACTGCTATAGGAAGCTTTTTTGCGGCTGCTGCCTGTATCGGATGATCAGGCGGCAGTCCTTTTTTATTGTTCACAATATACTGAACATTGATTGGTAAAATCCGTAAATCAGTCCGATAAATTCGAACGTTCCCTTTATTCAAAAGGCGTTTTAAGGTATAATATCCAGTATGAAGAGAAGGGCTTTTTTGCCCTGCGGACACAGGAGGATCTCTCGATGAAAAAGGTCGGAATAATAATGGGAAGCGACAGCGATCTGCCCATCGCGCAGAAGGCTGCGGACATGCTCAAAAGCCTCGGCGTGCCCTATGAGGCGCACATCTATTCGGCTCACAGGACGCCGGAGGAAGCCCGCGCCTTTGCCCTTTGCGCAAGGGAGAACGGCTTCGGCGCGCTGATAGCCATGGCAGGCATGGCAGCCCATCTGGCAGGCGCCATAGCCGCGAACACCACGATCCCGGTCATAGGCATACCCTGCAAATCCGGGGCGCTCGGCGGTATTGACGCTCTGCTCGCCACGGTCCAGATGCCTTCCGGCATTCCCGTGGCCACCGTCGCCATAGACGGCGGCGCGAACGCGGCGCTTCTCGCTGCGCAGATCATCGCCGTCGAAGACGCCGATCTCGCCGCGAAGCTCGACGCCAAGCGCAAAGCCGACTCCGCCAAAGTCATCGAAAAGGACGCAAAGCTGCAGCTATAGCCTCATCCGGCCCTTCGGGCCACCTTCCCCTAAAGGGGAAGGCTTACAGAGTAATAATTGTATTAACGATAAAAAGGAGAACAACAATGGAAAACAAGCTCGTGTACACTGGAAAGACCAAGAACGTTTATGAACTGCCCAACGGCAACTATCTTCTGAAGTTCAAGGACGACTGCACCGGTGCCGACGGCGTATTCGACCCCGGCATGAACACAGTCGGCCTCACCATAGAGGGCGTAGGTGACGTCAATCTCAGGATGACTGACTACTTCTTCAAGATCATCAACGCCAAGGGCATCAGGACCCATTTCGTCAAGGCCAACTTCGAAGATACCACCATGGAAGTCCTTCCGGCCAAGGTCTTCGGCAAGGGGCTCGAGGTCATCTGCCGCTACAGGGCTGTCGGCAGCTTCTTCCGCCGCTACGGCGAGTACTGCAAGAACGGCCAGAAGCTTCCCGCCTATGTCGAGATGACCTTCAAGAACGACGAAAAGGGCGATCCCCTCGTCACCAGGGACTGCCTCGAGATCCTCGGCATCATGACCCCGCAGCAGTACGACACCATCAAGGAAATGACCCAGCAGATCACCGCGATCGTCGCCGAAGAGATGAAGAAGCGCAACATGGAGCTTTACGACATCAAGTTCGAGTACGGCTACGACAAGGACGGCAAGGTAATGCTCATAGACGAGATCGCTTCCGGCAACATGCGTGTCTATAAGAACGGCGAGTACGTAGACCCGATGACCCTCTCCAAGCTCTTCTTCGCGTAATGGGCGGCTTTTTCGGAGCGGTCACGACAGGCCGCAGCGTAGTGCTGGACGTGTTCTTCGGGACGGACTACCACAGCCATCTCGGAACGAACAGCGCCGGCCTTACGTTTTGGGACAAGGAAAAAGGATTCTCAAAGGAGATCCATAACATAACGAACACTCCGTTTCGGACAAAGTTCGAGAACGATCTTTACAAATTCCACGGAAACTGCGGCATAGGCTGCATCAGCGATACCGACCCGCAGCCCCTGCTCGTCAGGTCGCAGCTTGGCGTGTACGCGATAATGACCATAGGCATTATCAACAACGCCGCGGAGCTGATCGACAAACGTCTTCGCGAAAAAGGCTATCCGGTGAAGAGCCTGCTCGATATCGTGCAGAACGACAACCAGTTCATGGTCATGAGCTCCGGCAAGGTCAATTCCACGGAGCTCGTTGCCGCGCTCATAAACCAGGAGGACAGCTTCGCCAAGGGTATAAAGAACGCCCAGAAGGTGATCGACGGCTCCATGAGCATAGTCATCATGACCGACAAGGGCGAACTTATCGCCGCGCGCGATGCGCTTGGCCGCACCCCGGTGCATATAGGCAGGGGCGAAGACGGCCAGTGTATCTCGTTCGAGTCCTTCGCCTACACCAAACTCGGTTACCAGAGCTACAAGGAGCTCGGCCCCGGCGAGGTCGTAAAACTCACCGCCACAGAGTGCGAGCAGCTTGCTCCCCCGGGTGATAAGATGAAGATCTGCGCCTTCCTCTGGAGCTACTACGGCTATCCGAACTCGGACTACGAGGGCGTCAACGTGGAGCTCATGCGCTACCACAACGGCGAGAGCATGGCTCAAGCTGAGATCGACATGGGAACGCTTCCGGACGTGGACTACGTGGCAGGCGTACCCGATTCAGGCGTGCCCCATGCGATAGGCTATTCCACAAGGAGCCGCAAGACTTTCGCAAGGCCTTTCGTCAAATACACACCCACCTGGCCCAGGTCCTTCATGCCCGGAGACCAGTCCGTAAGGAACATGGTAGCCAAGATGAAGCAGCTGCCGGTGGACAAGCTCATACGCGGCAAGAAGCTGCTGTTCGTGGACGATTCCATAGTCCGCGGCACCCAGCTGAGGGAGACCGTAGAATTCCTCTATGAATCCGGTGCCAAGGAAGTGCACATGCGCTCCGCCTGCCCGCCTATCATGTATTCATGCAAGTTCCTCAACTTCTCCAGAGGCAATTCGGACATGGACCTTCTGGCCCGCCGCATGATACAGGAGCTTGAAGGCGACGAAGGCCACAAGCACATAGAAGAGTACGCGGACGCCTCGACCAAACGCGGCAAGTGCCTGCTTTCAGCCATATGCGAGAAGCTGGGCTTCGATTCCCTCGGCTACCAGAGCCTGGACGGCCTTCTGGATTCGATAGGCCTTGACAGGGAAAAGGTCTGCACCTACTGCTGGACAGGAAAGGAGTAAACGATGGAAATATCCCGTTCCGAGTCTTACGCTGCTGCCGGTGTCGACATAGAAGCCGGCTACAAGGGCGTCAAGCTCATGAGGCCCTACGTGGAGCGCACAAACATCCCCGGAGTAGTGTCCGGGATAGGCGGCTTCGGAGGGCTCTTCGCGCCTGACATCAAGGGCATGGAAGAACCGATCCTGGTCTCCGGCACCGACGGTGTAGGCACCAAGCAGCGCATAGCGCAGCTCATGGACAAGCACGACACGGTCGGCATAGACTGCGTCGCCATGTGCGTCAACGACATCATCTGCTGCGGCGCAAAGCCGATCTTCTTCCTGGACTACATAGCCATAGGGAAGAACGTTCCGGAGAAGGTGGCGGAGCTCGTGAAGGGCGTGGCCGAAGGCTGCGTCCAGGCCGGCTGCGCGCTGATAGGCGGCGAGACGGCGGAGCATCCGGGGGTCATGCCCCCGGACGACTACGATCTGGCAGGCTTTGCCGTAGGCATCGTGGACAAGAAGAAACTCATAGACAACAGCAGTATGGCGGAAGGGGACGTCATAATAGCGCTTCCCTCAAGCGGCATACACTCCAACGGCTACTCGCTGGTGCGCAAAGTCTTCGGCATAGAAAACGCGGACCTGGACGCAAAGCCGGCCGTTCTGGGCGGCCAGACCCTCGGAGAGGCGCTGCTCACCCCGACTAAGATATACGTCAAGCCGGTGCTCGCACTGCTTGAAAAATGCACCGTCAAAGGCATCAGCCACATCACCGGCGGCGGCTTCTACGAGAACATTCCAAGAGCCATCCCGGCAGGCCTCTGCGCGCAGATAGACAAGGCCTCGGTAAAGACTCCCGCCATCTTCAAGCTCCTTGCGGAGCGCGGCAGAGTTCCCGAGCGCGACATGTTCAACACCTACAACATGGGCGTCGGCATGAGCGTGGTGGTTCCTGCGGCGGAAGCCGAAACGGCTCTCGAAGTGCTCAAGGCAAACGGCGAGGACGCCTACGTCATCGGAAAGATCGTCAAGGGCGACGATAAGATCGTCATCGTTTAGGCGGCGCGGAGGCAGAAGATGAGTCAGAAAAAAGCACGCATCGCGGTCCTGGTATCGGGCGGCGGCACAAACCTTCAGGCGCTGATAGACGCGCAGAAGAGCGGCATCATCAAAAGCGGCGAGATAGTCCTCGTGGTCAGCAACAAGACCGGGGCCTACGCTCTTGAAAGGGCGGCCAAGGCAGGCATCAAGGGCGTCACCCTTACCCGCAAGGCCTGCGGAGGCAAGGAGGGCTTTGAAAAGGCTCTGGACGAGCTTCTTCAGGCAGAGAAGATAGACCTCGTTATCCTGGCCGGCTTCCTGGCGATCCTCAGCGCGGATTTTACCGCAAAGTACCCGGAGCGCATCATAAACGTGCACCCGTCGCTGATCCCCAGCTTCTGCGGCGAAGGCTTCTACGGCCTTACCGTGCACGAGAGGGCGCTTGCGTACGGCGTAAAAGTCACCGGCGCCACAGTCCACTTCGTCAACGAGATCCCCGACGGCGGCCGCATCATACTGCAGAAAGCCGTCTACATCGAGGACGGCGACACCCCGGAGATCCTTCAGCGCCGCGTCATGGAGCAGGCCGAATGGATCATCCTTCCCCAGGCCGCCGAACTCGTCTGTCAACAATTGATCAAATGATAACAGGGGACGGTTCTTAAGTTCACTCATATTACTGTAACTGCGGCGTATGATT
>CAMYWZ010000027.1 GCA_947302945.1 uncultured Bacillota bacterium | reverse complement strand
TTTATGTGCGTTGGAAAAAAGTAATGTTATATGATGTGCAGATTTATGTACATCGAAATTGATATCATTGGATCGTAAAGAAATTCTAAAGACTTTAGAACAAATGTTCAAATAGGGTATTGACAAACAAACATTTGTTCTGTATAATCTAAGCGAACAATTGTTCAGGAGGCGAAACAATGAAACGCACATACAGGATCACAAACAAATACAGGTTCATAACTTTCGTAGCTGTCATGGTAATGATCTGCTCGATGATCATCGGAGCAGTATTCCCGGTAAGCGCAGCGGACCACAGGAAGATATCATACACAGAGATCAGAGTCGAATCCGGAGACACGCTCTGGAACATAGCCAGAGCCTACGGGGACAGCAGCAAGGACGTCCGCGAAGTAGTATACGATATCTGCCAGGCAAACAACATCAGCGCAGGAGACATTTATCCCGGACAAGTATTGAGAATACCTCAATAGATCAATGCAATTTAACCGTCCTTGCAGTTTTTGCGCATTACTCGTTAAACAGGGTAAAACACCAAGGATAAATATATCGACCGCATCAAAAAAAATCGCTCAAATCGGCGATTTTCCGAAGGGTGAAATAAATAAAAAGGTACATTTTATCGAAAGACTACATAATTATATTACAGTTACTCACGGAAGCGTCCTGAAGTCCCCCGGGGCGCTTTCCCGCATAATACTATTCCCAAAATTGATATTTTAGGAATAGTTATATGTATTTCAAAACACTTCCCCATTCATACATATAAAAAAGATTTTTCTGTCGAAAGACGGATTCCCAAACAATGCACCGAATGTACCTGTTTTATAAACTGCCCTCTTCAAACAGATAGTCGCTTAGGTCCACGGTCAGATCCATAACGTAAACACCTTCCGCCATAAGTCTGCGCTTCTGTTCATACGGGCCGCCGAACCCAAAGCTCCCGGCCAGGCCCCCGGACGCATTCACGACTCTGTGGCACGGAACATTTGTTTCATCAGGATTCCTGTGCAGAGCGTTTCCGACAGCCCTTGCGGCTCCGGGGTATCCTGCAAGCTTCGCTATCTGTCCGTAAGTGGCAACCTTCCCTTCCGGGATACTTTTGACTGCTTCATATACGGCCCTTTCGAATTCAGTCATACGTATTCCTCGATAATGCTGCCTATATCCAGAAGCGGCTTTCCCTTTACGTATCTGACGGTCAGCCCGCAGTTTTCGATGAATTCTTTGATTTTCAGATGATCCGGATGGACCGAAATATCCCCGTTGAACCAGATCTCATCCCCGACGCGGCCGGAAGCGCCGCCTATGAAACCTCTGTCATGGCCCGGAAGCAGCACATGTCCGCCTTCAATAAGAAGACACTCTGCGCCCTCTTCAGCATCCAGAGCTTTGAATATTCCATCATCTTCGGTTATGAAGTGCTTCTCATCGATTACGACAATATTGCACTTTGTATAACCCTGATTTACATGGATGGTCCTGATATCCGGATACAGCGTATTCACCGCCTTAACAAGGTCCTTGCTCACAGTTTTTGTATTGCATATAAAGAAACGTTCCGTAACGACTGCATTATACAGCACATCCTTCGGGTACTCCTTCCCGAGCAGAGACGTGTCAAGGGCAAAAACAGGCGATTTGAGCGAAGTTCCGAGCTTTATGATACAGATATCGGGATGCATGCTTATCGGCTCTGAAACGGCCTTACAGGGCCTTACAAAGGCAATCAGATGCCCTTCTTCGCAAAGCGCGTCTATCATTTTCTGATATGCGTTTATAGAAACATATATCCTGCTCATACCTGCACCGAAATATACAGCAAAAATACCATCACGAGTACTATAAGAAGCAGCGCTGCAATGATGGAAGCATGCCGCTTCCTTTCAGAATTTATCGTCGCGACGAACTCCCTTATAAAAGCGTTGACCCAGAAATAGCGCTTGGTCCTGCTTCCTATTCCTTCCGCCTTGATGCCAAGCTCAGATGCGTACATACCGGCCCGGAACACATGATAATTCGTAGTGGAGATAGCCATTTTTGGCTCCGTGCCGCCGAGGCGCTTCTTCATAAGCTGATATGAGAACTTGATGTTTTCAAGCGTGTTTACGGATTTGTCTTCGGCAAGTATAAGGTCATCCGGAATACCGATGCCGATAAGGTAATTTTTGATCGCCTCGGCTTCGGAAATGACCTCATCGGTCCCCTTTCCGCCTGAGGGTATGAAAACGATATCCTTACCTGTGGCCTCCTTCTGCATCCTGCTGAATTCGACCGCACGGTCTGCCCTTTCCTGAAGCAGTTTGGTAAGCCCCCCGTCGTCCCTGATCTTGCTGCCGTGGATAACTATGCAGTCCTTATCGAAAGCAGGGATATGCTTTGCAGCCTTTAATGCAACACCTATCGTGCCGATCAGGATACATTCTAGATAAGCAGCTAGCGCCGACATACCGTTTTCTATGAACATCATAATGTGCCTGGGGGCGCCGGTCTCGCGGTGCACGTCTATATTCGAATGATTGTTAATTATATCCGAAATGATGCTCGGCGCGACTATAGCAATGATAAGAATCAATCCGAGCGCTATCCCCAGCATATTGCGCGGATTTCTCCCCTCTTTTCGCATCAGATTGAAATTGCTGACGGTGATGCATATCGACAGGACCAGCGCGATCGGAAAAGAATACAGCGAAAAAGATCCTCCTGACATTATCAACCTGTATATGTACATGTACGGTCCCTGGAAAGTCAGCAGCATTTCTATCTGAAGGAGCAGCAGGAAAGCTATAAAGACTATAAGGCCCAGTGTTGTTATGTTTTTATACTGATACAGATCTTCCGAGCAGTCCTTGCGGTATTTCAGGATCAGTCCCCAGAGCACGAAGGCCAGATAGATGACGACGCAGACGGGAATGATCCAGCTGCCGGTACTGTTGCCGAGATAGTACATGTCAGTTATGATCCCGCATTTGTGAGCATACGCTGAGAATACAGTGTAATGATCGCCCTCACGGGACATAACGATATAGTCTTTCCCCGGAGCGACATATTTTACCTTAACAAACAGCTTTGATCCTTTGGTATAGATATCCGTGACCTCGATCACACCGCCGTGATCCATGGTATAGCTGAATCCGGACATATTATCCGAACTGTAAAGAGTATCGCTGAAAACGTATTCCTTTCCGAATGCAAGTATTACAGCAGCGCTTACTATCACAAGCACCAGAAGCAGTACTATATAGAATTTTTTGTTGAGTATCTTTTCCATCTTCCTCTACTTGATCGTCCTGACTGTTATGCCTTCTGCTTTCGGATCTTCCCGATAGCTGATCCTGAGATCCGGATATTTTGTTTCGAAGTACTTCTTATTCTCTGCTTTATGGCCTATGACTGATGCGAATCGGTCCGGGCCGGCTGTTATCATGACCGGGATCCCCGCTTCAGATCCTTCGCTGCGCTCAGGATGACAGGCTATGGCTTCCAGCTTATCCTCTACTTCTTCCCTTGCGATGCGGCCCTCCACGAGCTGCCTGAAAGCGGGATGATACGAGTTCCCCACCACCCTGCTCTCTTCCGAATCGTTTATCAGGGCGCTGGCCTTAAGGCCGACACGGATGACGTTGATACCGGAAGCTGTAAGCTTACGGTACATGTCAGTCGTTGTTCTCAGCATCTCATCCTGAGTAAATGGTACGAAACTGCCGTCTTCGTACATCTTCGCGAGCTTTGTCTGCGAGATAATGACTGTCGGATACAGCCTGGCGATCTCGGGACCTATCTGAATGGTCTTTCTTACCGATTCCATACAGGCTTCGTATGAATCTCCGGGAAGTCCTATCATCAGCTGTATTCCGAGGGTGAAGCAGCCGTAGGACTTGATAAGCTCGCACGCTTTGTACACATCTTCAGCCGTGTGGCCGCGTTCAGAAAGACGCAGCACGTTGTCGTCCATCGACTGCACGCCGAGCTCGATGACGTCCACTGAATATGCCCTGAGGTTGTCCAGAATCTCTTTGTTTATGTAATCCGGGCGGGTCGAAAGATGAATTCTGTCTATCTTGCCGGCGTCCTTATATTCCTTTGCGACAGCCAGAAAAGCGCTCTGCTCTTCAATAGGAATTCCGGTGAAGCTTCCTCCGAAAAAGGACAGCTCTATCTCGTCGAGGCCCCTGTTTTGAAGCGTGGAAAGCCACTCGTCGGCGATGCGCCTTACGTCGCCGGGCGTGACGTCCGCTGTCCTGGCCGTTATTGCGTTCTGATTGCAGAACACGCACGCATGCGGACAGCCCCTATGCGGAATGAATACCGGTATTATCGCGTGCTTCTTCATTTTACTTGAAAAACCCCGTTCCCCAGAAGCCTTTGCCCAAGCTGCGTGCCTGTTCCTGAAGCTCCTGGAACCTGCCTGCGTATCTGTCGTTCGGGCGTATGGTCATTACCTGGACGTAGCCTTCGGATAGCAGGATCTCTTCGACCATGGTGGTCTCATCGCTCAGATACACGTATGCAAGGAGCCTTGAATACTGATCCTCTTTCTCGGCGTCGAACTCCAGGTAGACGTTCTTGTCCTTGATGAGCTTCTTCAGGTACTCGGCAGCGTTCTTGCCCTCCTTGGTATTGGGCTTGCCGTACTCATCCGGAGCGACGGATTCCGGCGCGTCTATGCCTATCATGCGGACTTTGGTCTCTTTGCCGTTCCTCTTTATCTGGAAGGTATCGCCGTCGTAGACATAGAGGACTTTGTACGGTCCTTCAAGCGTCCTGTCGCCGCGCGTGAATACGGAAGGCCTGTCGAAGTAAAGCTTTTTGACGAGCACCAGCCCCAGCAGCAGAACGAGCGCCAGTATGGGCACTATTATGAAACGGACCCGGCGCCTGCGCTCCGGATCCTTCTTTTCTGTCCTGTATCCAGTCATATCGATGCTTACTGCCTGTGGGAGTCCATGTAGCTCTGGAGTATGATGACAGCGGCCTGGCGGTCTATGATCTCCTTGCGCTTTTCGCGGCGCATGCCGGCGTCTATCATGGCGTTTTCGGCTATCTTGGTGGTGAAGCGCTCGTCCTGGAACTCGAATTTGAGTTTAAAGCCCTGGCTTTGGGCCTTGTTCTTAAGCTTTTCCACGAACTCGCGGACTTTAAGCGTCTGAGGGCTGTCCGTGCCGTTGAGCATGAGCGGAAGCCCGGAAACGACCGTATCCACTTCGTACTCTTTAACGAGCTCCAGCACCTTTGTCGTATCTTTCTTGATGCCTACTCTTTCGATGGTAGTTACGCCCTGGGCGGATATAAACAAGGGGTCGCTGACAGCCACCCCTATTGTTTTATCTCCTATATCAAGACTCATCCACCGCATTATTTTCCGAGAAACTTCTTGAGAAGCTCTTCTACGAGCTCATCTCTTTCAACCTTGCGGATAAGGCCGCGGGCGTTGTTGTGCCCTGTGATATAAGAAGGATCGCCGGAAAGGATGTAGCCGACCATCTGATCTATCGCATTGTAGCCCTTTTCATCCAGGGCAGCGTATACCTGCTGAAGTATCTCTTCAATGGTCTGCTGCTTTTCCTTGTCGGGATTCGTAAAAAGTATGGTGTTCCTCTCCATTTCAGTACCTCCCACAAGTATATTTTAACGCACCATCAGCTTTTCGGCAACAGCAAATGCATCCGAAAGCTTAGAAATATCCTTGGCGCCTGCCTGAGCCATATCGGCTTTTCCGCCTCCGCCGCCTCCGGCTGCTTTGGCTATCTCTTTTATCATGTTTCCGGCGTGATATCCCTTGCCGACAAGATCGTCCGTTACGGAGACCATGAGAGTGGCCTTCGGAGCGTTGACGCCTGCAAATACCATGACTATGCCCTTCTGCTCCTTCTTGATGCTGTCGGAAAGAGTCCTCAGGTCGTCTATTGAAGCGCCTTCGAAGGTCTTTGTTATAAGCTTCGCTTCTCCGAAGACTTTGGCGTTCTTAACGAGATCGTCGATCTCTGAGTTCATGCCGGCTTTCTTCAGCTCTTCGAGTTCTTTCTTAAGAGCCTTGTTCTCCTCTGCGAGAGTCTCGGCCCTTCTGAGGAGGTTGCCAGGCGTGGTCTTGAGAGTATCGGCCACCTGGGAAACGAGCTGCTGCTCTTTTGCGAGCTCCATGCCTACCATTGAACCGGTTATGGCTTCGATGCGCCTTACGCCTGCTGCGACGCCGGATTCCGAAAGGATGCGGATGGCGCCGATCTGGCCTATGTTCGCGACGTGAGTTCCGCCGCAGAATTCGAGCGAGAAGTCAGGAACGTTCACGACCCTTACTGTGTCGCCGTACTTCTCTCCGAAGAGCATCATAGCACCGAGTTCCTTGGCCTTCTCTATGGGCATGACCTTCGTATCGACGCCTGTGAACTTGAGGATCTCGCTGTTTACGATGTCTTCGACGGTCTGGAGGTCTTCCCTGGAGATGGCCTCAAAGTGAGTGAAGTCGAAGCGAAGTCCTTCGTCAGTGACTAGGGACCCTGCCTGCTCGACGTGGTCTCCGAGGACCATGCGCAGAGCCTTCTGAAGAAGGTGCGTAGCGGTGTGGTTGCGGGCGATCGCGTGCCTGCGCTTTTCATCCACGCATACGGTGATCTGATCGCCTATGCGCAGCTCTCCTTTTGTAACTGAAATATGGTGCACATAAACGTTATTGACTTTTGTGGTATTCGTGACAGCCGCTGCAAAGCCGTTTTCGCTTTCGAAGACGCCTGTGTCTCCTATCTGTCCGCCGCCTTCTCCGTAGAACGGAGTGCTCTCGAGGATGACGCGGACCTCGTCCCCTTCGGAGGCGCTGTCCAGGTTAGCCATTCCTTTGACTATGCCTATGACTCTGGCCTGCCCGGCAAGGCTGTCGTAGCCTGTGAAATCGGTAGGCGGAAAGTCCTTGTACATTGCGGTCTCATCCAGCCAGCCGGCGTTGTCTTCGGCCTTTCTGGCGGCGCGGGCCTGGTCTTTCTGGGCCTTCATGCAGGCGGCAAAACCATCCTCATCGACTTCAAGACCGGCGTCTTCCGCGATCTCTTTGGTGAGCTCGATCGGGAAACCGTAGGTATCGTAAAGTCTGAAGGCGTGTTCGCCGGAAATGGTCTTGTTTCCGGCAGCCTTTGCCTCCTGGATGTAGCCGTCCAGTATCGACTGGCCTTGGTCTATCGTGGCGGCAAACTTGTCTTCCTCAATTCCTATGATCTTCCTGATATAATCTGCGCGCTCGATCAGGTCCGGATAAGCCTCGCCTGACGTCTCGAACACTTTGCCGCAGAGATCCTTAAGGAAAGTGCCCTTGATGCCAAGGAGCCTGCCGTGCCTTGCAGCCCTTCTGAGGAGCCTTCTGAGTATGTATCCCCTGCCCTCGTTTGAAGGAAGGAGGCCGTCGCAGATCATGAAGGATACGGCGCGGATGTGGTCGGTTATGATCCTTATCGAAACGTCGTCTCTGGAAGCTCCGCCGGTATAGGTCTTTCCGGACATGCGGCAGACTTCCTGAAGTATAGCCTGCATGGTGTCCACGCTGTAGATGGAGTCCACGCCCTGCATGATGCAGGCCATGCGCTCAAGGCCCATGCCGGTGTCTATGTTCTTGTGGGCAAGCTCCAGATAGCTGCCGTCTTCCTGGCGGTCGAACTGGGTGAATACGTGGTTCCAGAACTCCATGTAGCGGTCGCAGTCGCAGCCGGGCTTGCAGTCGGGCTTGCCGCAGCCGTACTCGGGGCCTCTGTCGTAATAGATCTCGGAGCACGGGCCGCACGGACCGGTGCCTATCTCCCAGAAGTTGTCGTCCTTGCCGAGGCGGACTATGCGTTCCTCTGGAAGGCCTATCTCGTCGCGCCAGATGGCGAAGGCTTCATCGTCGTCCTTATAGACCGTTGCCCAGATCTTTTCCTTGGGTATGGCCAGCCATTTTTCGCCGGTGACGAATTCCCAGCCCCAGGTGAGCGATTCTCTCTTGAAGTAATCTCCGAAGGAGAAGTTTCCGAGCATCTCGAAATAAGTGGCGTGCCTTGCGGTGTGGCCGACGTTGTCTATGTCGTTGGTCCTGATGCACTTCTGGCATGTCGTCATCCTGCGGCGGGGAGGCTCTTCCGTCCCTGCGAAATAGGGTTTGAGCGGCGCCATTCCCGCAGCTATGAGAAGAAGGCTCTTGTCGTTGTGCGGCACGAGCGAGTAGCTCTCATGAGCCAGGCAGCCCTTGGATTCCCAGAACTTCAGGAACATCGATCTGATTTCGTTTACTCCGAGATACTTCATGTATTATGACCTCTTTTCGATTGGATTTCTAAATTATTATTTTATCGCAAATAAAGCGCGATGTAAAACGGTATTTACTGCTTATACTGCTTCCGGATCTGCTTTTTGAGTCTCGGATCGTCCGGCTCGACTATTTCTATGTTTTCGAGCTGGCGCCTGAAATTCTCTCGGAATTCAGCAAGAAACTTCTCGCGCAGCTTCTTCTGCTCCGCAAGCTCTTCTTCGTTTAATCCAGCGGTCTTCTTTTTGCGGGCAAGCTCGTTTATCCTGTCCAGTTCCTTTTTAGTCATTTTCCTTTATCCCTATTGTTATACGGTCTTTGATCCTGTCGTAAGTAACTCCGCCTATCCCTGCTACTTCCGTTATCTCTTCCGGAGAGACGAAACCTCCGTAAAGCTCCCTGTACTCGATTATGGCGCGTGCCTTTACCTCCCCTATTCCTGGGAGCGTCATCAGCTCTTCAAGGTCCGCGGTGTTGATGTTTACAGGCTTTGGCACAAGCTCTGATGAAGACGGCACGTCGTAGAACGTTATGTTTTCAGTTACATCCGGCGGCTTTGCCGTGTAAGTGTACACGTTGCCTGCAACAGCTGCCGCGCAGAACAGTCCTATCAGGCCGTTCTTGATGATCTTAACTGTCTTCTGCTCCATCTCCCATGTCCCTTCTCCCCCCTGACGGAATGAGTTTACCATTCCACAATATGGAAGTCAAGACATTATTTAATCAGTTTGCGGTTTCAGCTTTC
>CAMYWZ010000026.1 GCA_947302945.1 uncultured Bacillota bacterium | reverse complement strand
TTTTCAAGGTTCAGTGCCGCCCCCAAAAGGCGCGGAACATTTGGTATTATAGCCGCCTTCAAGCCCTTTGTCAACGGCTTTTGCAGCCTTTTTTGAACTATTTTTCAAGTTCATTTTTCGGCCCCAAAATATAGTGTTTACAGCGCTTTCAGACCACAAGTCCGGAAGCTTTTTCGATATGTTTGGAGCCTTTTTCAAGCTGCATCCGCCGGCTTCTGTTTTTGACGACAGCGTTGGATATGATAATACCGTTTCCGTGACTTGTCAACACCTTTTTTAAATATTTTGCAAAAAACATACAGGGACGGCACAAAACCGTCCCTCTCATGTTCTGTCCGGCGCAGAGCCGGGGTTTTTCCGCTGTTTTTCGCCTCTTACGGCTTTCTGAACAGTATCGTTACGCTGCCCGGAAGATAGGTGACCCTGAGCCCGCCTATGGTCTGGTAAGGCGACAGAACGAAGTCCTGCTGCCCTTCCGATGTGATGCTCTTTACGCTGACAGTCGGGACCACGTCGCCAGCTGCCAGCGTCCTTAAAGTGGTGACGGGGCCGGTGACCGTGGCGACGATCCCGGCGCTGCTGTCAGGAAGGCTGATCGCGGCCCTGAGGCTGTCGCTCAGATCGTTGATCTTGACGTCCATCGCCCTGTACCTGAACGTAAGCTGGCCGTTCGTGGCTATCGTGACCTGGGCAACAAGAGCATCGTTCGATTCGGACACGTAGACGCCCTCTTCGAGCTTGGGAACTACGTCGAAGATGCGGGTCTCGTAGATCCCTTCTATATTGATGGGCTCCGACGCTACCGAGGATATCTGCGACAGCAGCGAGGCCGGCCCCTTTATGATGATGTGCTCGGGATACTTGATCTCTGTGACCACGGCGCCTTCCCACACGTCTCCTTCGGTGACGACTTCGACAGGCACAGTCTTGGTCTGGTAGAGCGCTGCGGTGACGCTGATGGTGTCGTGAGCGAGGAGAACGCCGGAGACTTTGTTGCCGGAGGCGTCCACTGCTTCTGCCGCAAGGGTGTTGGCAACAGGGTTGTCGAGCGCGGCGTCCTTAAGCGTTCCGTTGATCCTGACAGAGGCCACGGAAGCGACAAGGCTTTCCGCTCCGGATACGTCGACCTGGGTAAGAGACAGGGAAAGGACCTGGATCTCCTGGCCGCTGCCGGCACCTTCAAGTATGACCTCGACCGGCTTTGAGACCGTGACGAGCTGCTCCACGTTTACCGTGATGTTATTGCTCTCTATGCTGTCCACAGAGATGCCCTGAGGCACCGAATAGGTGACTGTGACGGAATTCGTTCCTTCGGAAAGGTTCTCCACCGAAGCGCTGATGGTGATGTCGGAGGATTTGAGCCTTCTTACGTCGTTCCTGCTGCCTATGACTGCCATATCCAGATAGCGGTCGGATACGGACAGAAGCGCAAGGCCTCTTTCCTCCAGACGCTCGGCCCCGTTTATGGTGACGGGGATGTCGCGTATGGTAGCGGTGGTCGGCGGGTTGACCTCCGTGATAACGACGGTCCAGATGACGATGGCGGCGATGACGGAAACCGCTATGTCCAGCGCCTTCTGGTGACGTGTCTGAAAATCCCTGAACCTGGTCAGTATTCCTTTATTGTCCCTGGTCATCCTTTTCCCTCCTGAAGAAGTTCTGGACCCAGGCCGTAAGGGAATCGTCCTCGGGAATGTCGCTCATGTACATGTTGAGCAGCTGCTTCTCGAGCATCTTGCGGTCCAGGAATCGGGACAGTTTTCCGTCTTTCGCGACGGAAATGATGCCTGTCTCTTCGGAAACGATTATAGCAACGGAATCCGAGACCTCGGTGATGCCTATGCCCGCGCGGTGGCGGGTGCCGAGCTCTCTGGACAGATTGTGGTTCTGGGTGAGCGGAAGGACGCAGCCTGCGGACAGGATGCGTTCGCCGCGGAGGATGACCGCGCCGTCGTGAAGGGGCGAGCCTTTATAGAAGAGGTTCTCGAGGAGGTCTTCGCTGATGACGGCGTCGATGACGGTGCCTGTCTCTACGATATCCTGAAGCGCGGTGTGGCGCTCTATGACTATGATGGCGCCTTCTTTTCTGCCGGCGAAGTATTCGACAGACCTTACGATCTTGTCGACCATGCCCGAGATGCTTTCCCTCTGGATCGTGAGCTGCCTTCTGAAGCCGCCCCGTCCGAGAAGTTCCAGGCCTCTTCTGAGTTCGGGCTGGAAGACTATGACGAGAGCTATGAGGCCTACGCTGATGAGGTTGGAGAACAGCCAGTTGACTATGTTAAGTTTGAAGATCTTCGAAAGAAAGGCGGCGACACCGATTATGACGATGCCCCACGCGAGCTGGGCTGCGCGCGTGCTGCGGAAGAAACCTATCACCTTGTAGATGATGAAGCTCACTATTGCTATGTCTATGACATCTGTGATGCCGAAGCCCGCAAACAGGGTGCTCAGTATCTGGCCCATGGCTTATCCCTTTCTGTATACTATCTGTATACTATTACACTTTATCATACGAAATTTCCGGAGTTTTTTCAAGAGGCAAAACGGGCTTTGCTATTTACATATTTTGTATTTTGTGATAATCTGTTATAAACAGCACGGATCGCTGACCCGGGCGCTGCTCCGGAGAAAACGAGGTATCGAAATGAAAGAGTTTCTGGTAAATACGCTGCAGGTAGAAGAGGAGTTTACGGACTTCTTCATGGTCAAGACCATAGGCATCAAGGTCGGGTCGAACAGGAAGAATTATCTCGACGTCACCCTGGGAGACTTCACCGGAGAGATCAACGGAAAGAAATGGGACGTTTCGGACGAAGAGATCCCAACTCTCAATAATATAAAAGAGGGCGACATCGTAAAAGTCAAGGCCCTTGTTAACGAATGGAACGGCATAAAACAGCTGAGGATAGCCCGCATCAGGAAGGCGGCGCCTTCGGACGGGCTGACGATGTCGGATTACGTCAAGGCCGCGCCGGAAGACCCTGCCGCTATGTTCAGCTACGTCATGGAGCGCGCGGGCGCCATCAAGGACGAGGGGCTGCGCAGGCTGGCCGTCTCTTCGCTCGAGGAAAACCGCGAAAAGCTGCTCTACTACCCCGGCGCCATGAGGAACCACCATGCGGAGCTCGCAGGTCTTCTTTACCACATCAGGCGCATGCTCACGATGGGGCTTAAAGCCTGCCAGGTGTACACCGGGCTCGACAAGGACTGGGTGGTCTGCGGCGTCATCATGCACGACATGGAAAAGATCAACGAGCTGAAGTCCAACGAACTTGGCGTATCCTCGGGGTACAGCGTTAAAGGAAACCTGCTCGGGCACCTTGTGATGGGGGCGATAGAGCTGAAGGAGCGCGCGGCAAAGGCCGGTCTTTCCGAAGAAAAGACCGTCATGCTGCAGCACATGATAATCTCGCACCACTACGAGCCGGAGTTCGGAAGCCCGGTAAAGCCGCTGTTCCCGGAGGCGGAGCTCCTGCACTACCTGGACATGCTGGACGCCAAGATGTTCGACTTCGAGACCGCGCTCGAGAACTCCGAACCGGGCACCTTCACTGAAAGGGTAAGGACGCTGGACGGCAGGATGCTGTACTCGCCCACCTTTGAGAGGCTGAATACAGAAGCGGGGAAATAGCCTCATCCGGCCCTAAAGGGCCACCTTCCCCTGAAGGGGAAGGCTTAATAGGTAGGTTAGATGAAAGAAGAAAAGCTTGGGACCGCCGCCGAGGTGATCTTCCACAACGACACCAACTTCTACACAATACTGCTCTTTGAGACAAAAGAAGAGCAGTTTTTTGCCGTGGGAAGTCTGCCGGACCCCAAAAAGGGCCGCCGTTACAAGCTGACCGGGGAGTGGAAGACGCACCCCAAATACGGCGAACAGTTCGCCTTCTCAAGCTACGAGGAGCCGGAGCCGACGACGGAGGACGGCATACTGTCCTTCCTTTCGAGCGGCGTCATAAAGGGCGTCGGGCCAAGCACGGCCTACGCGATAGTAAAGCATTTCGGCGAGGACACGATGAAGGTCATCGCCTCCGTGCCGGAGCGCCTCACGGAGGTCTCCGGTATAGGAAAGATCCGGGCGGCTGCCATAGCGGAAAGCTACAGCCAGCACCAGGGCTACGCCCAGACCGTCATGAAGCTTGCCGCTTACGACATCAGCCCGGCCGTCTGCATGAAGCTCTACCGCGCCTACGGAGCCAACGCTTACGATATAGTCATGGAAAATCCCTATCAGCTGATAGACGACGTCTACGGAATAGGTTTCCAGAAGGCGGACAGGATAGCGCAGAAGATAGGGATAGAGCCGGATTCGCCCTTCCGCATCAGGAGCGCTGTCATATACGCGCTGTATGCACGGGCGGGCCTTGGGGACACCTACGCGCCGGAGGACGAGCTTGCCGAAGAAGTGGCCGGGATACTGGACGTTCCGCGCGATTCCGTCCGCGAAGCCATGCTGGATCTGGCCCTGAACGGGCGCATATTCAAGGAAGTCCTCGGCGGGGAGCGCATCGTGATACTCGCGTCGTACAGGCGCGCCGAAAGGACCTGCGCCTTCAGGATCAACCTGCTCACAGGCTGCGAGCTTTCACCCCTTCCGGACGATCCATACAGACTCATAGCCCGCACCGAAAAGGCCGAAGGGCTGACGCTCACGGAGACGCAAAAGCGCGCCGTCATCTCCTCGCTCGGCTGCGGCGTTTCGATAATAACCGGAGGCCCGGGCACAGGAAAGACCACGATAATCAGGACCATGATCACCCTGCTTAAAGAGGCAGGGATAAGCTTCAGGCTGGCCGCCCCCACGGGACGCGCCGCCAAGCGCATGGCTCAGGCTTCGGGCGAGGATGCCCAGACCATACACCGCCTGCTGGAATACACCTACGCCGAAGGCGACGACCGCATGTACTTCGGCAGGAACGCCGAGAACCCGCTGGACGCCAGCTGCATCATAATAGACGAGGTCTCCATGGTGGACATACTGCTGATGGAAGGCCTCCTGAACGCCATAAAACCCGGCACCAGGCTTGTACTTGTGGGCGACGCGGATCAGCTGCCGCCGGTCGGGGCAGGCAGCGTGCTCTCGGACCTTCTGGAGTCGGGGATGGTGCACAGCACAAGGCTCACGGACATCTTCAGGCAAGCCCAGGAGAGCATGATCGTGGTCAACGCGCACGCCATAAACCGCGGGGAGTACCCGAGCTTCAACACCAAAGACACCGACTGCTTCTTCCTCGAAAGAAGCGGGGACCGCGAGATAGCACAGACCATAAAGCATCTCTGCCAGGAGCGCCTCCCGAAGTTCTACGGGGAGCTGGACCCCTACCGGGACATCCAAGTGCTGACGCCTACCAGAAAGGGCGTCTGCGGAAGCGTGGAACTGAACAAGCTGCTGCAGGAGGCTCTCAACCCGCCCCTTCCCTCGAAGTCCGAGAAAGTCTTCGGCGAGCGCATATTCCGCGAAGGCGACAAGGTGATGCAGAACAAGAACGACTACCAGCTGGAGTGGAAGGACATCCGCACCATGGAAAGCGGCATGGGGGTCTTTAACGGGGACATGGGCATCATAATGCTTGCCGACGGCGACGCCGGCACAGTCTCGGTCCTGTTCGACGACAGCCGCATGGTAACATACGATTATACAAATCTGGAGGAGCTGGAGCCGGCCTTCGCGCTTACGGTGCACAAGAGCCAGGGCTCTGAGTTCCCTGTTGTTGTGATGCCTATGACGCATTTCCCGCCCATGCTGGCTACGCGCAACCTGCTGTATACCGCCATCACAAGGGCGAGGCAGGGAGTGGTGATGGTAGGGCGGCCGAACATGCCCGGCGCCATGACCGACAACACCCAGGGCCGCAGAAGAAAGAGCGGCCTTGGCGAGCGCCTGAAGGAGCTCACCATGCTCGACAGCCAGGGGCAGCTGATATGAGCATCGGACTTAAAGCCTCCGCGCTTTTTGAGCGCGCTTTGGACCTTGTTTACCCTCAGAACCTGTACTGTCTTTGCTGCGAAGATACCATGGAGCAGAGCCGCATCCACGGCATCTGCGACCGCTGCGCGCAGAAGATCAGCTGGCTTGACCACGACCCTTTCAGGGCCAGTCTGGACGAGTTCGCATTCGACCGGCTCATGTCCTGCTGCGTCTACGGTTTTTACCCGCGAAAGATAATGCATGCTTTAAAGCTGCACGGCAAACCCTATATCGCAAAGAATATAGGGCTTCTGATGGCTGAGAAGGCCCGGCTTGAATGCGGGGCTTTTACTGCGGCGGTGCCGGTGCCCTCTTCCCCGTCCAAGCTGAAAAAACGCGGATACAACCAGGCGGAGCTTCTTGCGAAGGTCGTCTGCAGGGAGCTTGGCGTCCCGATGTGGACGGACGCCCTGATAAAGCCGAGGGACACTGCCTCCATGAGGCTTTCCACCGGGCTCGAGCGCAGAAACATGCTGCAGGGAGCTTTCGAGGTGCCCGAAAAGGCTTGCGCGAAGGTCCGCGGTGCTGATATACTGCTCATCGACGACGTCGTGACAACAGGAAGCACGGCTGACGCCTGCGCCATGGCGCTCAAGGACGCCGGAGCAAAGAGCGTTTCGGTGCTGTGCTTTGCCTCGTCGGCAAGGGCGTTCGAGGAAAAGGACCTTGACGCCAAAGACTGCGAAGACGCAGTAAATTAATAGTTTTCCGGCTGCGGAGGCTGCCCGGGTCTGTGGTTGAAAGTCCAGGCCAGCTATGGGCAAAGGGACCCACGTAAGCAGGGGCAGAAGGCCCCTCGTGATCATGGCATAGCTTAGAAGTAAGTCCGCGGCAAAGCCGGGTTCGGCAGGTGTGGGGTCAAAGACCAGGTCAGCCGGGCAGCCTGCGCAGCCGGAAGAAAAAAGGCGGCTCAAAGCAGTATGCTCAAAGCCGCCCTTTTCATTTGATTTTCAGCTCAGCAGCACTGGCTTGAACTGACATTGCCGGAACCGCATTTAGGACAGTTGTAAACCTGTGAATATCTTGTTCCGCGCGCTCCGCAATTACTGCATGCAAATGAATAATACGAACCATGCCCTCCGCTGACCTTCTCAGCGCTTTCATCGTCAAGAACGATTCCCTTCTTTTCCTTTTCGTCCATTACAGTGATCTCCTTTATACTAATTCTTTGGTGTTAAAACGGCTTCGTCCCCGTCCCAGGAAAGGCGGACGTTGAGGCCTGCCTCGTCCGTGATCTTCTGCAGGTAATCGAAGATCTCCTGACCGGTCTCGGTATGCCCGTGTACATATGGGATGCCGCTTTTTTCTGTCTTCATGAGGACCACGCGGCTCTGCACGATCCTGCCGTCTTCTATGATCAGCTTGGCAACGGGGCAGTAGACCGATTCCGGGCGGAAGGGATAAGTTGGATACTCCGGATCCGGAACGAAGCCGAAACGGGCGATGCGGTTCTTTACCCATTCGCTGTTGTGGGCGTCCCCATGGACCTTGCCGGTAAAGCCGGGAGCGAGCTGAGGCGTGTACATTACGAAATTGTTGAGGCCGTGGTATATGGGCCTGCCTTTGTAAACTTCAAAGCCGTGGGCAACGTGGCTGTGCGAAGCCATTACGGCATCCGCGCCGGCGTCTATGGCGATGTGCGCGTAGAGGCGCTCCCAATCTGCCACTTCCACGGGGCGGTGCACGTAGCCTTTGTGGAAGTAGACGATGAGGACATTGCACTGCTTTTTAGCTGCCGCGACCTCTTCCGCCATCT
Source organism: uncultured Bacillota bacterium (assembly GCA_947302945.1). Classification (GTDB taxonomy): domain Bacteria; phylum Bacillota; class Clostridia; order Peptostreptococcales; family Anaerovoracaceae; genus RUG13409. The sequence goes on along the minus strand of CAMYWZ010000026.1, from coordinate 1,293 downwards.
TAAGAAGCGCCGAGGGATCCACGTAGTTGGCACCCATGAACTCGCCTTCAAGCTGCACGGGCTGCTTGAGGCTCCAGTTGTCGAACTCCTGCTTTCCGCTGCGCTGGGCTTCCGTATCCAGTGCCGAGACCGGTGTGTAAGCCCTGAAAAAGTTTATTGGCGCGGTGCCGGCCTGAGCCGGACCTGCGAACTGCTGTTTTCCGCCGACCGCATTGTAGGCAAGGACGCCCACTTTGGTGCCGTCTTTCTCCACGAAGGCGGGCTTTCTTGCTTCTGCTTCGTCCATGCCGCCGCCTGCGTGGGCTATGCCGTTCTCTTCACACCAGGCTATGGTGTCCCGGACGCCGGCTTCCTTAAAATCGTAGAAGTGGTTGCCTGAAAGCGTTACCAGGTCCACAAGGCCTTTGACGGGGTCCAGCGAAGCCACGAGATTGCCCGGAACTGAGCGTTCCACAGGCGTTTTAAGATAGGCCTCCTCCAGCTGGAACATGCGGAGATCCGCCCCGGCCAGAAGGTCTTTTACCCCCTCGCAGAGCTTTTCCGGCGTAAGCACCGGGTCTGAGCTGGGGATGGAAAAATCCCCTCCGAATATCAAAGTCTGGCGTTTCATGAAGTCCTCCTGTCCGTCTGCAGACGCATGTACCGCCTGCCGGCCTGCGCAGCGTATTCTGCTCTATGATTTTACCATCTTCCGCCGGGAATAGCATCATTTTTGTGATTTTTGTTATTTAAATCACAGTATTCACACAGAAAATAGTGTATAATGAAAGTACCAAATACAAGGAGGTTCTGTTATGCAAGTAAACATCAAAAGTAAGGATCTGAACCCCAGCCAGCAGCTTCGCAACAAGATCGAAGCCAAGATGTCCAAACTGGACAAGTATTTCTCCAAGGAGACCGTTGCCAACGTGATGTGCTCCGAGGTAAAGACCGGCCTTGCCAAACTGGAGGCCACCATCGTAGCCGGAGGCATGACCTTCCGTGCCGAGGAATCCAACGCGGACCTCTACTACTGCCTGGATCAGGTAATAGACAAGCTGTCCAAACAGATGTCCAGATTCAAATCCAGACTTGTAAAGAGGCACAAGGATCAGGGAGCTGTTATCGCAAGCGAACTTCCGGACGTGGAAGAGGCCGAAGAGGGCAAGATCGTGCGCACCAAGCGTTTCACCCTTACCCCCATGACCTCCGAAGAAGCGATACTGCAGATGGAGATGCTGGAGCACAGCTTCTTTATCTACCGCGACCCGGAAGGCGGCACCACCAACGTTGTATACAAGAGGAATGACGGCG
>CAMYWZ010000025.1 GCA_947302945.1 uncultured Bacillota bacterium | reverse complement strand
CTCCTGGTCTGCCGGGTCAACGTCGGCAAGGATGCTCCGGTGCAGATAGTAACAGGCGCTTCGAACATCTTCGAAGGCGCTCTGGTTCCGGTCTGCCTTGACGGTTCGCATATTCCCGGGCCTCTGCACGGACAGCCCAAGACTGAAGAGGGCGTCACCATTCACGCAGGCGCGCTTCGCGGCGTGGAGTCCTTCGGCATGCTCTGCAGCTGCTCCGAACTCGGTTTCGACGACAAGGTCGTGCCCGTGGCCAGCAAGGATGGCATCTGGATCCTCCCGGATGAGTTCAAACCCGGTCAGGACCTCGTCGAGGCTCTCGGCCTGGACGACGCCGTCGTGGACTTCGAGATCACCCCGAACCGCCCGGACTGCCTGTCGATGATAGGCATGGCCCGCGAGGCTTCGGCTACCTTCGGAACGCCGCTGCGCTACCCGGACACCAAGTGCAAAAAAGTCGCTCCCGAAAAGAGCGAGGACTACATAAAAGTCACCATCAAGCGCCCGGACCTCTGCAAGCGCTACTGCTGCAGAGTCATCAAGGACATAAAGGTAGAGCAGAGCCCCTGGTGGCTGCAGCGCTGCCTCATGTACTCCGGCCAGCGCCCAATAAACAACATCGTGGACATCACCAACTTCGTCATGCTCGAGTACGGCCAGCCGCTCCACGCCTTCGATATACGCACCGTGCGCGGCTCCCACATCATAGTGGATACCGCAGCTGACGGAGAGAAATTCACCACTCTGGACGGCAACGAGCGCACCTTCACCAGCTCCATGCTCATGATCAAGGACGCCGAAGGCTCCACCGCAGTAGCCGGTGTCATGGGCGGCCTCATGTCCGAGATCGAGGACGACACTCAGATGGTCCTCGTCGAATCCGCGAACTTCCTCGGAGATTCCGTGCGCCGCACTTCCAAGGCTCTCGGCCTTCGTACGGAGGCATCCGGCCGCTTCGAGAAGGGCATAGACCCCAACCTCGCCAAAGACGCCTGCGACCGCTTCTGCTATCTCGTCGAGTCCCTCGGCGCAGGCACCGTCCTCACCGGAGACGTGGACGTATACCCGAACATGGAAAAGCCTGTCGTAATAGATATACGCGCAAGCCGCATGAACAAGCTCATGGGAGTAGAGCTTCCCACAGAGCAGATGACGGCCTACCTCAACGCCCTGGAGATCAAGACCAGCGTCAAAGGGGACATCATCACCGTCACCCCGCCCACCGTCAGGCAGGACCTCCTCATAGAAGAAGACTACGTGGAGGAGATCTCCCGCATGTACGGCTACGACAAGCTGCCAGTGCGCATACCGCCTCACACCACGGAGGCCAGGCTCACGCCGCGCCAGGTCCTAAGGAACCTCGCCAAGGACGTGCTCACAGGCCTGGGCATGGACGAAGTCCAGACCTACAGCTTCGTAAGCCCCGGCGCTTCGGACAAGGTCCGCATTCCAGAGAATTCCGCAAGAAGGCAGTTCATAAAGCTGCTCAACCCGCTCGGAGAAGACACTTCCGTCATGCGCACCATGCTGCTTCCGAACGAGCTTGACGTCCTTGCCACCAACTGGAGCCGCAGCATCCCTCAGGCCCGCATCTTCGAGCTCGGCAACACCTTCTTCAACAACGGCAAAGGCGGAGACGGCCTGCCGGAGGAGAAGGATGCCCTGTGCCTCGCAGCCTACGGACCGGCCGAGGATTTCTACCTCATGAAGGGCCGCGTCGAAGAGCTCCTGAAGGTGATAGGCGTCAAAGGCGCCAGGTTCACAACTGAAAAGGACGATCCGAGCTTCCACCCCGGACGCTGCGCCCGCATAGAAAAGGACGGAACTTACGTAGGCACCGTCGGCCAGGTCCACCCCGAGATCGCGGAAAGCTACGGCATCGACGCCGAAGTCTACGCCGCCGAGATCGATTTCGCCGCAGCCGCGGAGCTTTCGGACACCGAAAAGAAATACGTCCCGCTGCCCAAGTACCCCGCGATGGTAAGGGATTTCGCCCTTGTCGTCAAGGAGGAGCTCAAAGCCGGGGACATGGAAGACGTTATAGCCGCCACCGCCGGAAGCCTGCTCGAGAGCGTAAAGCTCTTCGACGTCTACCGCGGAGTGCCTGTACCGCCGCTTCACAAGAGCCTTGCCTTCTCCCTTACCTACAGGGCCAAGGACAGGACCCTCACCGACGCGGAGGTCAACGAGATCAATACAAGGGTGCTTGCAGCACTTAAGGATAAGTTCAACGCTGTTTTAAGGGAAATATAAAGGAGACACCATGGCAGAGATCAACAAAGTTACAGTCCTGGTCTTCGGTCAGGAGTACACTCTCTCCGGCGACATGCCCAGAGATTACGTCCTCAAGCTTGCCGATCACGTCGACGCTAAGATGAAGGAGATAGACGGGGGAGCAGGTTCACAGCCTCTTTCCGCAGTCGCGGTGCTTGCCGCCATGCTCATCGCGGACGAGTACTACACCCTCGATTCCGACATCACCTCCCTTCTGGAGCAGAACCAGAAGCTCTCCGACAACGCCGCAAGCTACGAGCGCATGTGGGAGGAGCTCAAGGCTAACTACGCTTCCTACAAGGAAGAGGTCGCCAGCATGCAGGCCAACCGCGAAACGCTCCAGCGCTACATAGCCGAGAAGGATCAGCAGCTCTCTTCCGTCAACTCCCAGCTCGAAGAGGAGAAGCGCTATAACGAGGAGCTTCGCTCAAGAGTGGACGAGCTTCTCGCCAAAGTCCAGAAGAGCGACAACGCGCCTCTCGAAGCCCAGAAGAAGATAGAGGAGCTCGAGACCCGCTGCAGGGATATCGAGAGCAGCTTCTTCGACATCCAGATGGAGAACATCCACCTCAAGAACGATCTTGAGGCCTACAGAAAGCAGGGAAGATAATATCTGATGGACCCAAAAGCGATAAGGGTTTTAGAGTACAACAAAATCATTGAAAAGCTTTCCGTGGAATGCTCCAGCCGGCTCACCGCGCAGCAGGCGCTTGCGCTGCTGCCGGGAAGCGACCCGGTCGTCATCAGGGAAGCTCTTGCGGATACTGCTGAGGCGGTCACTGTCCTTATGAAAAAGGGCACGCCGCCTTTCGGCAACTTTTATGATGTCTCGGGCCTTGCGCACCTTGCCGCAAGAGGCGGGGCTCTTACCATGAAGCAGCTTCTGGAGGTGGCGTACAACCTGAGCGCCGCAAGGCGCACGGCAGCCTACCTGTCTTCGGACCTGCCGCCGCTTCCCAGGATAGACGCGCTGGTCTCGGCCATATCCACAGTCAAAAGCCTCGAAGACGAGATCACCCGCTGCATCATCTCCGAAGACGAGATGAGCGATTCGGCCTCTCCCACGCTGCACAAGGTAAGAAAGTCCATACTGCGCCAGAATGAGGCAATAAGGAGCAAGATACAGCAGATCGTCGGCTCTTCGGAGAACAAAGCCTTCCTTCAGGACGCCATCGTCACGATGCGCCAGGGGCGCTACGTCATCCCTGTTAAACTGGAGCACAAAAGCCGCCTCGCAGGCATAGTCCACGACCAGTCGGCCTCCGGCGCCACGCTCTTCGTGGAGCCTCAGGCCATAGTCAACATGAACAACGAGCTCAGGGAGCTGGAGCTTGCCGAGCAGCAGGAGATCTTAAGGATACTGCGGGATCTTTCGGAGCGCACAGGCCTTGTGGAGCTTCAGATCAAGGGCAACCAGGAGATCATGCTGAAGCTCGACTTCATGTTCGCCAAAGGACGCCTCGCCTGCAATATGAAGGCCGCCTGCCCGCAGATCAACACGGACGGCATCATCTCGCTCAAAAAAGCCCGCCACCCGCTGATAGACCCGCAGAAGGTCGTTCCCATAGACGTGGGAGTGGGGGACGGATACAGCACCCTCGTCATAACAGGTCCGAACACCGGCGGAAAGACGGTAACGCTCAAGACCGTTGGCCTGCTGCAGCTCATGGCCCAGTCGGGGCTCTTCATACCAGCTTCGGAGGGCTCCACGGTCTGTGTCCTTCGCGATATTTTCGCGGACATCGGGGACGAGCAGAGCATAGAGCAGAGCCTTTCCACCTTCAGCTCGCACATGACCAACATAGTCCGCATCACCAAAGAATGCGGCAGAGACACATTGGTCCTTGCGGACGAGCTGGGCGCCGGCACAGACCCCACGGAGGGCGCCGCGCTTGCCATATCGGTCCTCAACCACCTTAAAAACAAGGGCGCCAAGACCATAGCTACAACGCACTACACGGAGCTTAAGAAGTTCGCGCTCACCACAAAGGGAGTTCAGAACGCCTCCATGGAGTTCGACGTGGAGACGCTTTCACCCACGTACCGGCTCATAATAGGAGTCCCCGGAAAGTCCAACGCCTTCGAGATCTCCAAAAAGCTGGGGCTCTCACCCAAGATCATAGAGCACGCGGGGCGCTTCATCGAGGAAGGGGACCTGGCCTTCGAGGACGTCATCTCGTCCATAGAAGAGAACCGCAAGCGCGCCGAGGAAGACGCCAGAAGGGCTGAATCTCTTCGCATAGAGATGGAAAAGCAAAAGGAGCGCATGGACAGTCAGGAGGCAAAGCTGAAGACCCAGCGCGAAAAGTATCTGGAGGAAGCCCGCGAGGAAGCCCGCCTGATAGTGGACGACGCCCGCGAAAGCATAGCTCAGATACAAAAGGATATAGAGGACGCGGCCGCTTCGGACAGCGCCAGAAGAGCCGCGGACGAAGGCCGGAGGAAGCTTTCGGAACTCAGAAAAGAGTACGTGCCCAAGGCAAAGCGCGTCGTCAACTACGACCAGCCCTCCCCGGAGGACATAAAGCCCGGCGTCCGCGTAAACGTGCTCTCCGTAGACCAGAAGGGCACCGTGCTGGACGTTCCTGACAGGAACGGGGACATGCAGGTGCAGGTCGGTGCTCTTAAGCTCAAGGTCAATATCTCCGGCATCACCCTGGTAAAGGAGAATGTCACCGAAAAGCAGAGGGAAAAGGTAAAGTACTCAAGGCTCACCAACGCCAAATCCCTCAGGGTCCCGATGTCCGTGAACGTGGTAGGGCAGACCCTCGCCGACGCGGAGATAGAAGTTGAAAAGTATCTGGACGACGCCTTCCTGGCCAATCTGGAGACCGTAAGCATAATCCACGGCCGCGGCGCAGGCATACTCCGCGAAGGCATAGCGAAGCTCCTTCGCAAAGACAAGCGTATAGAGTCGTTCCGCAAAGGCGCCATGGGCGAAGGCGGCGACGGCGTAACCATAGTAAAATTCAGACGGTGACAGGAATGGTAGATTTCAAGCAGGAGATAGCCGAGCTGCTGGTGCAGCACATAGACGGAATGAGTGCCGGGGAGATCGCGGCGCTGGTGGAGATCCCGGCGGACAAGAGCCGCGGGGACTACGCCTTCCCGTGCTTTAAACTCGCGAAGATCATGCGCAAGGCACCGCCCCTTATCGCGGCAGAGCTTGCGGAGAAGATCAGAGGCTCGGAGCTTTTCGAGAAAGTCGAGCCGGTCAATGCCTTCCTCAACATGTTCATCAACAAGGAGCACTTCATCAGCGCATGCCTTAAGGAAGTTCTCTCGGAGAAGGAGCGCTTCGGCTCTTCGGATCTGGGCGAAGGGCAGACCGTCATCGTGGAGTACAGCTCCCCGAACATCGCAAAGCCTTTCCACATAGGCCACATCAGGACCACGGTAATAGGCAACGCTCTGTACAAGATCTTTGATTTCCTGGGGTACAAGGTCGTAAGGATCAACCACCTGGGGGACTACGGCACGCAGTTCGGCAAGATGATCGCGGCCTACAGGCACTGGGGCAGCAGGGAAGAGGTCGAGGCAGACCCCATCAAGACCCTGCTCGCGTACTACGTCAGATTCCACGACGAAGCCAAGAATGATCCGGCCCTGGACGAGGAAGCCAGGCAGGCCTTCGCCGCCCTTGAGAGGGGAGACGCTCCCGAGACCGAACTCTGGCAGTGGATCAGGGACGAGAGCCTCAAGGAGTTCCGCCGTGTCTACGACATGCTGGACATAGACTTCGATTCCTGGGCGGGCGAGTCCTTCTACTCGGACAAGATGCCCGCGGTCATAGAAGAGCTTAAGGACAAGGGGCTCCTTACGGAGTCTCGCGGGGCGCAGATCGTGGATCTGGAGCCTTACGGCCTCACCCCGGCCATCATCACCAAGAGCGACGGCACATCCATCTACCTTACAAGGGACCTTGCCGCAGCCATATACCGCAAGAAGACCTACGATTTCTCAAAGTGCATATACGTCGTGGCAAGCCAGCAGGACCTGCACTTCAAGCAGCTCTTCAAAGTTCTGGAGCTCATGGGCTTTGAGTGGGCTAAGGACATGGTCCACGTCAATTTCGGCATGGTCAGCCTCCCGGAGGGCACGCTCTCCACAAGGGCAGGGCGCGTCGTATTCCTGGAGGACGTGCTGAATACCGCGGTCGAGAAGACCCGCGAGATAGTCCTCGAAAAGGGCGTCAACGCGGAGCTCATAGACGAGACCGCAAAGACCGTCGGCATAGGCGCCGTGGTCTTCAACGAACTTTCGGCAAGCCGCATCAAGGATTACACCTTCAAGTGGGAGGAAGTCCTCAACTTCGACGGCGAGACCGGCCCCTACGTGCAGTACACTCACGCGCGCTGCGCTTCGGTACTGCGGAACGCCGCCGAAAAGTACGGCGACAGCATCTCGTTTGAGGGCGCGGACCTCTCGGTCCTCACGTCCCCGGCCGCCTACGAGCTGGTCAAGGAGATCTACGAATTCCCCGCCATCGTAAAGGAAGCCGCCTTAAAGTACGAGCCCTCCGTCATCACAAGGCACATAATAGACGTCGCGCAGGGCTACAACAAGTTCTACCACGACGAGCACATACTCGTGGACGGCGCAGCGGAAAGGAAGGCTAAGCTCCTTCTTACAGCCGCGTCCAAAGAGACCATAAGGAACGGTCTGGCGCTTCTGGGCATCAAAGCCCCCGAGAGGATGTAGCATGCCCCCTATCTTCAAGTCGAGAAAAGACGAGCTCAAGCCGTACTTCAAAAACCAGCTGGGCAGCTTCATATTCACGGAGCTCTCCCCGGACTTCCTGTCCGCCGCGGGGCTGTCTTTCCTTGAAAAAGTTCCCGTTCCGGTCGATCAGACGGACCTTAAGGGCTTTATAAACAGCGGAGTCTCCACCACCAAGATCGCGGACAACATGGCGGTCGTGCTGGGCTCCGACACCCATTTCAAGCACGCCGACAAGTACCTGCAGTACCTGAACAAGCTCTTCGACGACACCCTGGTGAAGGTCTTCGCGGGCAAGGCGCAGGAGGCTTTCAGGACAGGAAACTGCAGGAGGGCGCTTGCCTACCTTCGGGCCGGCATGATGTTCAGGGGCGAGTCTCTTGCCGCGATGTTCGCGTACGCCTGCGGCTGCCGGTACTGGTACCTGGATCTTGAAGGCTCGGAGGAAGATCAGGAGCTCATAAAGATACTCAAGTCAGAAGCCTTCTTCTATTTTGACGCCGTCACCTCGGCCTACCCGGAGTTCGCAAAGGGCTGGTACTACCTGGGCTACGCCTACGTAAACGCCGGTCAGTACCAGAGGGCGCAGATAGCGTGGAGGCACTACATGGATGCCGCTAAGGTGCCTGCTGCGTCTGAAGTTTACGGCTTTGCTGCCGAGACCGAAGAAGACATCAAGGAGATCGAAGGCCGCCTCGCGGAGCTCGAGGACCCCGTAAAGCTCGAACGCTGCGCAGCTCTGCTCCAGTCCGGCGATGCGGTGGGAGCCCTTAAGATACTCGAACCGTATTCGCAGACCGGCTACAGCAAGTGGTGGCCTCTGCACTTCTATCTGGCCACAGCCTACAGGCAGCTCGGCTACGAGAAGGAAGCCGTTGAAGGATTTCTGAAGGTCCTTCAGCTTTCGCCTTCGAACGCCGATGCCATGGATGCCCTCGCGGAGCTCTACGCGAAGGCGGGGGACGCGGAAAAGTCCGAAAAGTATTCAAACAAGGCAAAACTCGTTAGATCTCAGAACGGCAGCGGGCAGTAGCCTTCGGGATGCCCCTGTAAGGCTCTGACGGCCTTTCTCACACGATTTTAAGCGCAAATAGGTCAATTATGTTATCAGGCTCCGAAAATGCCTCTGATCGGCGATTTCGGGGCTCTGCGTCAAAACCAAAAAATGCTGTTGACAAGCAGGGGGACGGGCTGTATAATAATTCAGTCGTGAAAAACGATGCCTATTCCGGAGTAGCTCAATGGTGGAGCACTCGGCTGTTAACCGATAGGCTGTCGGTTCGAGCCCGACCTCCGGAGCCATATCTCAGGCGGAGCCTCAGCGCCCCGCCTGGGTATCAAAGAACTTGCCGAAGAGCCTGCCGGGATGGCGGAATTGGCAGACGCAGGGGACTTAAAATCCCCCGGTAGCAATATCGTACCGGTTCGACCCCGGTTCTCGGCACCAAATTTCATCGCGGAGTAGAGCAGCTGGTAGCTCGTCGGGCTCATAACCCGGAGGTCGTAGGTTCAAATCCTTCCTCCGCAACCACAGAAAACCCCGAAATTTCAAGATATTCGGGGTTTTAAGCTTTTTGAAAACTTCTGTAGATTTCAATTTTTCGCAAAATTTTCGCAAATGCTTTTGAAAAAAAAGAGCGGAATTGTTACCCGCTCTATGAAATGTGGTTACTAATGGTCCTTTATACGCTCTATGGCTCAATTCTGAATTTTTGTTCTGAGGCTGCTTCGCGCTTTGCGCCGCAAGCATTATATCGGAATACGATCCTTAGAGTATAGTTACCGGCGGGAAGGGGCCGCGCAAGCTTTATAACCTCTATTCCTGTTCCGAAAGTCACAATTAATTCAGAAAGATTATCAAACTTCGGAAAATAATCTGCCGGAACATCTTGGCCGTTTTCGTAAAGCAATGAATATGTCCAGGAGACAGGATATGCAGTCAGGTTCCATATCCTGTAGGAAACTATCTGTTCCTCATTTATCCCTTCTGTACTGGTTATGAATGGTTTTCCAAACACCAACATGCACACCAGCAAAAGCAACAATAATGCAATAACGATTGCTGCAGTTCTCTTTCTTGTTGCTGTTGTTTTATTTAGTCCGACCATGCTGATAACCCGAGTGCCTCCATTATTTCCCAACCTTTGCAGACAACAGTATCTCCCTCATAATCACCGGATGTATAAATACCACGTATGATCCCGACAATATATTGAGGATTAGTATACGGAGCAAAAACAATACCCCCCGAGTCTCCATGTTCCGAATACAGGGTTGTTAATATATTGTCCGATATGCTATATGCATTAATATCTGTATATGTGAAATAAGTCGAAATAACCGTACCCGAACCATAACCTGTTGTACTTCCGCTTTTATATATGGTTGAATTTTCTGAAGGTATCAAAAAGGCATAATTTGTTCTCT